>JASFOL010000026.1:0-8719 GCA_050116545.1 bacterium
GCCTCTTCCACCAGGGCCCCCGTGTCAGAAGCGCGTCCGATGGGACCGCAGGTATTGGAGAACGGCAGCGACACCAGGCGGCGTCCCGTGAGCCAGCTCTCGACCAGCATCATGGGCATCAGGGCCGAGAGCCTCCCATCATCGATGCAGCCGAGATATATGGGCTTATAGCCATAGGTGTCCACCACGGCATCCCGCCACTCAGGCGAGTGATAGACCGTGGCCTGGTCCGAGGCCTTGAGGAAGTCCTCAATCAGGACATCATGCGATTTGTCGAGCTTGATCGCTGCGGGCACCTGGCAATCGATCTCCTGTGCTGAACACGTCATTCTCCGGGGCAGAGTCCGGCGGTCACATCAAACTCTTGTAGACGGCCATCAGCTTCCGGTAATGGGTCTCACTGTCGAACTCGTTCTCCACCCTCCGCCTTGCATTCCTCCCCATTGTCGCGGCCTTTTCCGGATTGGCCACGAGATACTTCATCTTCTCGGCGAGCTCACGCGCATTGCCGGGCTCGAAAAGCAGTCCGGTCTCGCCATCGACAACTGTCTCGGGTATACCTCCTATATCGGACGCAATCACGGGCTTGCCAAGGGCAAAGGCTTCAAGGATCGAATATGGGAAGTTCTCGTACCAGATGGACGGCATCACCAGTGCCTGGGCCTGCGCCACGCGCTCGTGCAGCCGGTCGCGATCGACATAGCCGAGAAACTCGACATTCTGGGCACCCAGCGCCCCCGCGAGAGATTCCAGGACTGTTCTCCTGGGCCCATCGCCTGCGATCAGGACCCGTGCGGTTTTGAACCTGGCGGCTGCCTCGATCAGGTGATCGATTCCCTTCTCGATCACCAGCCTGCCGAAATTGAAGAAGTCCCGTCCGCCATAGCAAGGCTGGTATCCGGCGACATTCACGAAATTGTTGATCACCTCCACCCTGGCTGGATCGAAGCCGCCGTTGATCAGCTGATCCGCCGCGAAGCGGCTGGGTGTGATGATGATCTCAATAAGGTCATAGAAGCCCTTCAGCCTGGTGTATGTGCCCTCCAGCGCGATGGCCAGGCTCCCCATCACCGAGTTCTCCTTGCACCGGATGAACGCGGCCTTGTGGAAGTTGCGCCCGCCGCATGCCGTGCACACTTTTCCATGTGCGAGAAGCAGCGAGTTGGGGCAGATGGGATCATAGTCATGGGCCGTGAAAACCACCGGGATGTTCCTGCTCCTGGCCTCCTCGACTATTGAAAAGGTGAGGTGCCTCCTGAAGTTCTGGAGGTGAACTATGTCGGGATGAGTGGCCTCAAGCAGTGACGCGAACTTGGCCCTCGCCTCATCGGAGTACAGCGATCTGCGGAAAGCCCTGAGCCGGCTCATCAGTCCCCCTGCCCTGAAGGAGTCGCCGAAATCGATATGATCCACAAACTTGTTCTCGAATTCGGACTCGACGTTCTGGGGGTGCTTCATCGCGAAGTGAATCACCTCGTCTCCCTTGCTCCTCAGGAGATCGGCAAGGTCGAAGGTATAGGTGCAGTCGCCGCCGCGCCGGTAATGAAACGTGTTCACAAGGCAGACACGCAAAGTCAATCCTCCCTGAATCGCCTTAGAAAATCGCCCAGAGTCAGACAGTCGATGTCGCCGGTGACGGCCATCGCCGCCCGGAAAGGCCGGGGCCATCTGCCCATCCTGACTACCGGACCGGCTGCCGCAGCCAGGGCTTCAAGCAGACCCGGGCCTGTGATATCATGCCGGATGAAGACAGAATTGTCTTGTGTATCCTCTGTTATATCAAATAGATATCCCTCATTGCTAAGGTACTGCCTGAGGGCCTGAGAGGTCTCGGGCCCGATCCCTATCACGGGCTTCACACTCGAAGAAAGGGTCTGCCCCGGCTCCAGCAGGCTCTGCCCCGAGCCGGGCCGGATGACCTCGATGGCCAGGTCATCATCGCCCGGACCCGTCATGGCGACTGCGTAAAGGTCCCGGCCGGCGGTCTTCAGGCTGAGCTCTGCGGCGGAGCGGCGCTTCCACCAGTCGGATATCTCGGAGAGCGTGGCGATCCAGAAGTCGCCCCCGCTCCGCGCGAAGTCGAGCGTCCGGCAGAGCGCATCGCGCAGGATAGTCAGGCGTTCCGGATGGAGCTGCAATGTGAAGAGCTCCCCCCTCTCGAGCGCCATGCGGGCCATCTCCAGCCAGACATCCCCGATCCGGGCAGGGTCCATCCCCACCCTGTCGAGAAGTATCTCATCGTCAGGCAGTGAGACCGGGATCTCAAGCAGGCCTCGTACAGGGCGTGGCAGGGATTGTTCGGCGGGGAACTCCGCCGGCCTGTAGAAGTCCAGTCCGCGCCTGAGGCCGTCCTTCTCGTCCGGACTCAGGCCTTCAAGGAAGCCTGCAGGTGCCCAGTAGAAAGGCATATTGCTGTCGTATGCGAAACCCGCCTGTTTCACAGCATCCAGGGTGGCCTGATTGTACTTGAGATATGGGCTCCGGAAGCCCCGGAACCTGATGCCGTGCCTGTTGAAAAGCTGGATCGCCAGGCCGATCTGCCGGGCCTGCTCGGAGGCCCCGAGCCCGGAGAGATCATTGTGAACGAAACTGTGGACGCACAGCTCCACGCCCCTCTCCTGGAGCCGCCGGGCCACCTGAGGATTGCGGTCGAGCACCGCCGCGGTTATGGGCAGCGATGGCCTGGCGCCGTATTGCTCGACCACGTCCGCGAAGGCCTGAAGCCGTCGGTTCATTCTTGCGGCTGTGATGCCGAACCTCGACGCCACCTGGGCGGCGCGCTCGAAGCTGTTTCGCAACCCCCTGGAGCTCAGGACGAATCCGAGTCTGTTCACGACACCTCTTCCTTAAGCCTGCGGGCGGTTCTTATTGAGTTGACACCCGGACATGTTCCAATCATAATAGGCCCCATGAAGCATGATTCCAAGCCCGATATCAAGGTTTCGATAATAATACCCGTGTACAATGAGAAACCCACCCTGATGGCTCTGCTTGAGCAGGTGGAGCGCCTGCCGCTCCACAAGGAGCTGATCCTGGTCGACGACGGTTCCACCGACGGGTCCAGAGAGATCCTGGAGCAGATTCCGCCCGAAAGGGCCAGGGTGGTGATGCATGAGACAAATGTCGGCAAGGGCGCGGCCATCAAATCCGGCTTGCCACTCGCCACCGGAGACGTGATAACCATCCAGGACGCCGATCTCGAGTACGATCCCGCTGACCTTCTCAGACTTCTCAAACCGATCCTGGCCGGAAAAGCGGACGTGGTGTACGGTTCGCGCTTCACCGGCGAGCGCCGCAACATGTTTTTCTGGCACTGGGTGGGAAACCGTTTTCTCACTCTCATCACCAATATTCTCTACGACAGCACGCTCTCCGACATGGAAACCTGCTACAAGATGTTCAAGGCCGACATCATCAAGAGCATCGATCTCAAGTCGCGCCGCTTCGAGTTCGAGGTCGAGATCACGGCCAAGATCCTCAAGCGCAGGTATCGCATCTATGAAGTCCCCATCTCCTATGCGGGCCGGGAATTCGAAGAGGGTAAGAAGATCACCTGGAGAGACGGTATCACCGCCCTCTGGAACCTCTTGAAGTACCGCGTATCCGACTGAACCCGGCACCGCTATCGCCACCTCGGTGAAGCCCCTGAGGCCCTCAGGAGCGCCGCCACCGGCCACCAGATATACCTTCCCCTGAACATTCCCTCATAGAGCCTGGTGTTGAGGTTCACCATCCGGCCCAGGCCAATCACCGGCGTGATGTCCAGGGGCCTTATCACGTCGGGCCTGTCGCCGAAACGGTTGTATCCGCTCCCGCCCAGGCTGAAGGCGTATTCGCGGCCCGGGATGAGTATGGTGACCTGGATATCACCCGCAATCGATGCCAGGGCCCTGGCTTCCCCGTCACTCCCGGCCTCGAGAATGATCCCCACTCCGCTGCCGGGCACATATCGTCGCTCGGCCATGAAGGCCATCACGTCGGAGACCGGTACAACCAGGTCTTCCCGTCCGCGGAGCCTGCCGATCCAGGCTTTGAGGGCCTCCGCCGGTACCTCGCCGGTCTTCACATAGAAGACGGGGATGCGCTCCTCATGGGAAAAGAGAAGCAGTCTGATTACAAGGATGCCGCCCGCGGCCGCCATGGCGCGTGAGGCCACAACCGCCCACTGACGCTTCACGCCTCCTGGATTTCGAACAGCTCCCGCGAACAGGCCGAGCCAGATCAAGGCCGCAAGAGCTGCGAGAAAGACCAGCCAGCGCCTGCCCGCCGCCTTGTGGAGCGCCCTCAGGGGATGGCCGGGTTCCAGGCGGTGGCGCTCGGGAGCCAAATCACTGCCCAAGGTAGACCCTCTCGAGGTTGTCGACGATCTTCTCCCAGTCGAAGGTGTTCCGGGCCCGCTCCCTCGCCCTGGCGCCATATTCCACTACAAGGGCGTCGTCGCCGTCGGCCCGGGCGATCATGCCGGCAAGGTCATCGACATCGGCCGACTCAAAGGTCAGCGCGGCATCATTGACCACCTCGGTGTTCTCCGGGATACCGCTGACTATGACGCACTTGCCGTGCGCCATGGCCTCAAGCAATGAAAGCGACATGCCTTCGGTGACCGACGGATGCACCACGGCACGGGCGCCGTTCCAGAGTTCGGTAAGCATGTCCCCATAGATCGCCCCTGTGAAGATCACCCGATCGTCGGCCAGCTCCCTCAGCTTATGCTCATAGGCCGGATTCAGATGAGCGCTTCCCACCATGACCAGCTTCCTGGAAGTCCCGGTCCTCGTGAAGGCCTCCACCAGGGTATGGCAGCCCTTCTCGGGACCCAGACGGCCGACGAAGAGATAGTAACCGCCCGGCTCGATGCCGAACTTGCCTATGTTAACGGGTTCGAGGTCGCGCCCCGGCATCACGCCATTGGGAATATAGATGACATCGCGGCCATAGCGCTCCTTGAAATACCGCTTGAGGGTCTGAGAGACCACCACTGTGCTCGAGGGGAAGTGGCAGGCGGCATATTCACAGCGCTGCAGGAGCCAGGTCGCCGCGGCTCCCCATTTGCCTCCCCTCCAATCCAGCCCGTGCACCGTGGCCACGGTCCGCGCACCGACAATCCTGGGTATGAAAGAGAGCGCCGAGGGACCAAGGGCATGGTAATGCACCACATCGGGCTTCATGGAAAGGACATGGACTGTCGAGGTCAGCGTATGAACCGCGCAATCCAGGTGCCGGGTCTTCAGGGTCGGTGTCTTGACAAGATGCACGCCCTTATAGTCCCCGCGGATCGGTGTATAGTATGGCCGGCAATAGACGAAGACTGTGTGACCCCTGGCCGCGAGTATCGAGGCCACGACGTCCACGTGGCTCTCGATGCCGCCGTAGACGGCGGGTATGCCCTTCTGGCCGATCATAGCGATTCTCATTCAGCGCAAGTCCTCGTAAATGTCCATCAGCCGCCTGTAATGATGGTCGGGAGAATATCTGCCCACGACCAGGGCGCGGGCCCGGGAGCCCATCTCGGCCCGGTGGCCCTCATCGGACATGGTCTTCTGAAGCGCCTCGGAGAGCGAATCCGGATCGCCGCGCCTGAAGACATATCCGGTGGTCCCGTTCTCAACCAGTTCGGGACTTCCTCCCGCGTCTGAGGCCACCACCGGCTTGCCCCTCGAGAAGGCCTCCAGAATGCTGAGAGGCAGATTCTCATATGATATGGACGGCACCACCACGCAGCCCGCGCCCTTCAAGAGGCCTTCCAGGCGCTCACCCGTGGCATAGCCCACGAATTCGATATTGGCAAGGCCCCGCTCGCCGGCCTCCTTCCTGAACTCATCCAGCAGCGGGCCCTCACCGGCCACGACGAAACGAATGTCCTTGATCAGTGCGGCGCTGTCCAGCAGGGTGCCCACGCCCTTCTCCCGCGAAATCCGACCCGCGAAGAGGGCATAGCCTTCATTGATGTCGGCATGGTCGGGCCCCGGAGGTATGAAATAGGGAAGATGGCTGATCCTGTTCCGGATCCACTTGAGAGTCGACACCTTTCCCTTGAGGAACATGCTCGGAGCTATGAAGCGGTCGATTCTCTTGTAGAGGCCAAGGGCCGAGTGGAGATACGCCTCCGCGGCCCCGAGCAGGCTTGAGGTCAGGAGACCGTCGATGCACTTTTTTGGAACCACATGCCAGTAGGCCCCTCCCGCGCACTCCTCGCAGGCGGCGCCGTTGACATAGAAAGAATGGGCCGGACAGACAAGACTCAAATCATGCAGCGTCTGGACCATAGGGATGCTGCGCGCTGCGGCCGCGTCCACGATCGACGGCGACAGCTGGCGGGTTATATTGTGAAAGTGGATGATGTCCGGTTTCAGGTCGTCGAGAAGCCGGCTGATCCGCGCCTTGGCCTCGGACGAGTAGAGAACCCTCAGGACGGCGGCGGCCTTTTCCCCCGGGCCCATGTCCGCGTTGAGATCGACACCGCTGACGAAATACTTGCTCTGGCCGGATGGCTCATTGCGATCGTGCCGCATGGAGAAGTGAAACACCTCGTGGCCCTTCCGGCCCAGGAGTCCGCAAAGGTCGAAGAAGTAGCGCTCGGACCCGCCCTTGACATAGAAGAATTTGTTCACCTGGAGGATTCTCATTTCTTACCGAGCGCCTTCCCGATATGATGCCTTAGCTTGGCCCAGCCGACCCTCGCCGCGTACTCGGGCAGCTTTCTTCTCATCTCCGGAGCGACCGTGCACGTCATCCAGCACCGCTGGCCGCAGCCGGCGACCGCCTCGAGGATCGAGGGATCATCAGAGATCATCTGCTCGAAAGTCCTGTCTCTGATGTTCCCCATCTTCCGCTCGAGGATATGGCAGGGATAGACATTGCCTTCCGGGTCCATGTAGAAGAAGTCCCGCCCGGCCCGGCACGTCACCGGCCTCGGGTATCCATGCAATACGTCTATCAGGCCCGAGACATAGTAAGCGCGGAACCACTCCTTGGGATGAGTGGATTCATACAGGCGTCCCCGCATTGTCTTCATGTCCGCGATGGCCTGAGCGGAGTCCGGCTCCTCGCCTGACTGGTCTCCGAAGAAGAAGGACGAGCTGTGCGCGACGGTGACCGTGAACTCCAGTCCCTGCTCCCTTGCGAAGGCCTGGACATCACCCACCTTGCCGGCATTCTTGCGGGTCATCGTGGCCGAGAGGCCAAGGTCGGTGACGCCCGCCCTGCGCGCCACCTCTATGCTCTCGACAACACGGTCGAAGGCCCCTTCGATGCCGCGGATCTCATCGTGCAGGCCGCCCATTCCATCCAGGGAAATCCGGACCGCTATCCCATCGACCGCCTGAAGGAGTTTCTCCAGCCGCCCGGGCAAGAGGCCATTGGTGGAGAGGACTATTCTCACACCCTGGCACCGCCGCTGCATGGACCCGATGACCTCGGCCAGGTCGTCTCGTAGGAGAGGTTCCCCGCCGGTCACGTTTATCTCCTTCAGTGAAGAAGGGAGGCGACAGTAGTCACCGGGGCCGAGCTCACCGCCGGCCGGCCTCTGCCAGATGTCGCACATTGAGCATCTGGCATTGCACCGGTCCGTAACCGCAATGATCGCGTGAGTGGGCCCCACCGGCATATTTCCAGCCCCCAGCTAGGGTATATTGTATGGCCTGTCTGTGAGTCCGGTAGTGCACTCCAGTTCTCTCACGTCCCGGACCACCCTCGCCGGGTTTCCATAGGCAAGCGAGAATGGCGGAAGGTCTTTCGAGACCACGCTTCCCCCGCCAATGAGACAGCCCTCGCCGATCTTGACGAACGGCAGAATGGTAACATTGACACCGATCTGGGCACCCTTCCCGATATGCGGACCACGCATACACTTCGAAGAGAACTCACAGCCGGGATGCAGATCGTTCGCAATCGTGACGCCCGGGGCCATGAACGCATTGTCTTCAACGATCGTGAACTGCGCGATATAGCAATTGCAATGGATCTTGACATTGACTCCGATCTTGCAGCCATAGTCTATTACAGTGTTGTTCCAGATAGCGAAGTCATCTCCGATCTCGTTCTCTTCCCGGATCACCACATTGTGACCGGTCTGGAGGTTCTTGCCGATCCTGACGCCGCCGTAGATCACGGTGCCCGATCTTATCCTGGCATTCTCTCCTATCTCTACGAGACCGACGTCCTTGCCCCTGGCGGCCGGGTACCCGATTATGGCTCCGACATCCACCACCGAGCCCTCACCCATCTTGACTTCCGGTCCAGACGTCTTCATCTACTTGCTCCCTTCGCTTCGGTTCAGCGGAAGGGGCGCTCCGCCGAGTTTGGCCGATTCACAGGCGCGCTCCACGACCTTGACCACCGCTAGCCCGTCACGGCCGCCGCTGCGCGGCGTGATGCTTCTGTCATTGATGCACTCGATGAAATGCCCGCACTCTTCCTTCAGAGGCTCGCCACCGTGAATCCTGGGGACCACTATGTCGCCGAACCTGTAAGAGAGATGGAATTCGCCGAAAGTGTCATAATGGGGCAGGACATCGACGCCCTTGTCGTAGACCCTGATCTTCTCAAGAGGATTGGTGTCGTCATAGACAAGCATCTTCTTGCTTCCGACAAGCGTTGTCCTTCTGATCTTGCACGGGTCCAGCCAGCTGACGTGGATATGCGCGATGACATTGTTCGGGTACTGAAGCACCAGGAAGGCCACGTCCTCGATGCCGGGCCTTATGTAGGACTTGGCATA
>JASFOL010000027.1:0-8548 GCA_050116545.1 bacterium
GGCCTGGATGGAGTGGTGGTGGCCTGTTGCTCTCCCTCCCTTCACGAGGAGACCTTCCGGCGGGCCGCGGAGTCCATGGGAATCAACCGCTACCTCCTCGAGATCGCCAATATCAGGGAGCAGTGCAGCTGGGTCCACTCCGACACCGACAGCGCGACACAAAAGGCTCTCACCATAATCAGGACCATAATAGAGAAGGCCAAGCTCAATGAGATGCTGGACCCCGAGAAGTTCAAGGTCACGCCCCGGGCTCTCGTGATCGGCGGGGGAATCGCCGGAATCCAGGCCGCCCTGGACATCGCCAACTCGGGCTATGAGGTCCATCTGGTGGAGAAAAACCCGTCGATCGGCGGGCACATGGCCCAGCTGTCAGAGACCTTCCCCACCCTGGACTGCTCGCAGTGCATTCTCACTCCCAGGATGGTGGAAATCAGCCAGAACCCATTGGCCACTATCCACACCTATGCCGAAGTCGAGAGTGTCAGCGGCTATGTCGGAAACTTCAGGGTGAAGATCAGGCAGAGAGCCAAGAGCGTGGATCACCAGAAATGCACGACCTGCGGCGAGTGCTGGGAGAAGTGCCCTTCAAAGGTGGACAGCGAGTTTGACCGGGGCCTGGCCGAGCGAAAAGCCATCTATGTTCCCTTTCCGCAGGCCGTGCCGAATGCACCGGTGATCGACCGCGATTCCTGCACCTGGTTCACAAAGGGCAAGTGCGGGGTTTGCCGGAAGATATGCCCGGTGGATGCCATAGACTATGAGCAGGAAGATGAAATGATCGAAGTCGAGGTGGGCGCCATCATAGTGGCCACCGGCTACGATCTCTACACCATGGATAAGATACCCGAATACGGCGCGGGACAGTATCCCGACGTGGTGGACGGGCTGCAATTCGAGAGGCTGCTTTCGGCCTCAGGCCCCACCGAGGGCGAAGTCAGGAGACCCTCGGACGGAGAGGTGCCCAGGCGGGTGGCCTTCATCTCATGCGTGGGATCTCGCGACCCCGAGCACCATTTTCCTTACTGCTCAAAGCTATGCTGCATGTACATGGCCAAGCACGCCCTTCTTTACAAGGAACACGTGCCTGATGGAGAGGCCCTTATCTTCTCCATAGACGTCAGAACCTCGAGCAAGGACTATGAGGAGTTCTTCACCCGTGTGAAGGACGACGCCGGAGTGATCTATGTGCGCGGCAAGCCTTCGAGAATCATAAAGGACGGGGACGGGCTTTCGGTCTGGACGGTAAACACTCTCACCGGCCGGCAGCTGAGAGTGAAATGCGACATGATAGTGCTCTCAATGGCGATGGTGCCTTCCGGGAACGCGGCCGACATATCCGGCAAGCTCAGAATCCCGACCAATCCTCACGGTTTCTTCAGCGAGGTACACCCCAAGCTGAGGCCGGTGGAATCGATAGTGAAGGGCTTCTATCTTGCGGGCTGCGCCCATTCCCCCAAAGACATCCCTGAGACCGTGGCGCAGGCTTCAGCCTCGGCCGCGAAGGTGCTGGAGATGTTCTCAAGGAAGGAGCTGGTGGCGGAACCCCTTATCGCCGTGGTTGACGAGGACCTGTGTGTCGCGTGCAAGACATGCATCGATGCCTGTCCGTATGATGCCAGGGAGTTTGACGAGGAGAAGAAGGCTGTTATCGTAAACGACGCCCTCTGCCAGGGATGCGGATCATGTGTGGTGGCGTGCGCGGCGGGGGCGACCCAACAGAGAAACCTGGCGGACCGGCAGATTGCCAGGATGGTCGAGGTGATCTTTGACGGTGAATAAGAACCTGACCGACGAGATAAACCCCGAGATAAGGGAAGCCCTTATCGAGATGGGGGCCGAGGACATCTACAAGTGTTATCAATGCGGCAAGTGCGCCAGCGCATGCCCGTGGTTCATTGTCGGCACCTATGATTTCCCGATCTTCAGGCTGGCCCTCGAAGCCGCTCTCGGCATGATAGCGAGCAGCGAGGACAAGGACGAGATCGCAAGAGAGGTGGACAAGATCTACCGCTGCGTCGGCTGCGAGGCCTGCAAGGATCAATGCCCGCACGGCATCAGCATACCGAACATCTTCCGGGCCGGCCGCCGGCTCCTGGTGGACTTCGGCTCCTACCCCGAGGTCCTCAAGGGCGTTGTCCAGAAGATCCACAATGTGGGCAATCCTCTGGGAGAGCCCAGGGAGAAGAGAAGCGGCTGGGCCGACGGCCTGGATGTGCCCGGGTTCACCGAGGGGATGGAGCTACTCTACTTCCCCTGCTGCCTCCCGTCATATGATGCGAGGCTGAAGAGCGTCGCTCAGGCGACCGCCAGGCTCCTCAAAGCGGCCGGGACCACCTTCGGCATCCTGGGTGAAGATGAGACCTGCTGCGGCGAGGTGATACGCAGGGTGGGCGCCGAGGAGGTCTATACCGGGTGCGTCGAGAGCAATATCTCGGCTATCGGCGAGGCCGGGGCCAGGCGGGTGCTTGTCTCTTCGCCACATTGCTTCACAACGTTCAAGAACGACTATCCGGGGTTCGGGGCCGAGTTCGAGCCCATACACACAAGCCAGTTCCTGGCCCAGGCCATCTCTGAGGGCAGGATCAAGCCCTCCAAACCCTTCAAGAAGAAGGTGGTCTACCACGATCCCTGCATCCTCGGAAGGCAGAACGGCATCTATGAGGAGCCCCGCCAGGTCCTCAGGAGCATCCCCGGCCTGGAACTTCTTGAGGTCGAGGATTTCAACCGGGGTCTGAGCGTCTGCTGCGGCGCCGGAAGCGGCGCCCTCTGGATGGAGTGGGAGAAGTCCGAGCGGATCGCGGGAGTTCGCATCGAGCAATTGATGGGGACCGGGGCCGACGTGATAGCGGTGGCCTGTCCCTACTGCCTCCAGATGCTGGAGGAAACCACCAAGTCCATGGGACACGAGATCCCCGTCATGGACATCACCGAGATACTCGCCGAATCCCTCTGACAAATTCAAATTTGGGGTCAGGTACCGATTCTTGAATTCAAATTTGGGGTCAGGTACCGATTCTTGAATTTGCTTACCGATGCTTGGATCTGAGGCCCGCGGCGCCGCCACTTCTGCTTCTTCTTTTTCTTCGCCGCTTCTGCCTCTGTCAAACAAGCCGTGTCTATGCCCGCGTGATGGTCCAGATTCCGACACCTATGAACCCGGCGCCGGCGATCCATGTCAGGTACTTCGGGTTGACATACCTGCCGATCACGCCTCCTGCCAGCACCGCTATGGCTGATGCCGTGATCAGGGCTGCCGCCGCGGCCAGGAAGACCACAATCTTCGCATTGTCCTTATTGGTCGCGAAGAGCATCGTTGCCAGCTGTGTCTTATCTCCCAGCTCGGCGAGCAAGACTGTGGCGAAAACGGTGAAGAAAGCTCTGCCTACCATACCTGCCCTTTCCCCTGTGAGAGGTATCATTGTGGTTTCCGAGTTCAGAACAGGAGAGAGTCAGTCGGCGTCAGGCAGATCTTCCATCAGCCAGTGCAGGCCGCTTTGCACATCGGCCACCACCCGCAGGTTGGCACCTCTGCTTGTCGCCACGCCTTCCGCGAACCTGTTGATGTCCTCGGCCCTGTAGACCACGGCTACCCTCAGTCCCGGACGCCAGTGCTCCGCCGCGTGCTGTCCGATCAGGAACCTGTCGAACTGCTTGATCGGCCCTTTGACTCCGGAGATGTCAAACAGAGCCCGGTTATAACCTCGCTTCTCGCTGTCGACCACAAGGCTCTTGATCATCTTCTTCAATTCCCCGACCTCGAAGGTCCCCGTGACATTGATAACCAGGTAACCCGGTTCCTCGTGAATCGAAAAGTCGAGAGCCATCAGACTCTCCTTCCCGGGCCTCGGCTTCGGCCCGATGCCGGTCAAAAGGCGATGATCGACGATTTCACTCGCTGGGGACAGGCTACACCAAAACACCGCAATTCTTCAAGTCCCAGATTTGGCTCCGGTCTTGAAATGATGGGGGGACAGCGCGCTGCTTGAGAATAGAGCGCTGTCCCCTGTTCTTCCTATTTTCCCGCGTCTGGCCTGGCTCTATTCGTAGGTATAGAACCCCCGCTTGGTTTTCCGTCCAAGATAGCCGGCCTTGACCATGTTCCTCAGCAGCGGGCAGGGCCTGTACTTGGAGTCGCCGAAGCCCTGGTAAATCACTTCCATAATGGCAAGACATACATCCAGGCCGATCAGGTCTGCCAGCTCGAAGGGTCCCATGGGATGGGCCATTCCGAGCTTCATCACGGTATCGATGGCCTCTTTGGTGGCAACACCCTGCATCAGGGTCCAGCATGCCTCGTTTATCATCGGCATCAGAACCCGGTTGGCCACAAATCCCGGGTAGTCGTTTACCAGGACCGGGGTCTTTCCGAGCTTCTCCGCCAGTGCCGTCACAGCGTCCACGGTCTCATCGGAGGTCTGGACGCCCTTCACGATCTCCACCAGTTTCATCATGGGAACCGGGTTCATGAAATGCATCCCGATCACCTTCTCGGGGCACTTGGTAACAGCCGCAATCTCGGTTATTGAAATCGAGGACGTGTTGGTGGCAAGAATCGCCCCGTCCTTGCAGATGGAGCTCAGGTCCTTGAAGATCTTCTGCTTGAGCGCATGGTTCTCGGTGGCCGCCTCAACAACTATCTCGCACTCGCCAAGATCCTTGACACTGGTGGTCTTGCTGATCCTCTTGAGCGCGGCATCCTTATCGGCCTCGGTGATCTTCTCTTTCTTGATCATGCGGTCGAGGTTCTTGGTGATCCTGGCAATCGCCCTGTCTATGAAGCTCTCCTCGATGTCCATCATCACGACATCATAGCCGGACACCGCAAACACATGAGCAATGCCGTTGCCCATGGTTCCGGCACCGATTACACCAACCTTCTTGACCTCCATTTCCTACCTCCTATTCCATCTCGATGGAAAGCGCCACGGCATTGCCGCCGCCCAGACAGAGAGCAGCCAGACCGGTCTTGAGGCCTCTGTCCTTCAGGGCGTACATCAGAGTCACCAGTATCCGGGTCCCTGTGGATCCGATGGCATGACCGAGAGCGACCCCGCCGCCGTTTACATTGACGATTTCCGGATTCAGGCCCAGTTCCTTGATATCAGCCATGGCCTGGGCGGCGAAGGCTTCATTGAGCTCGACGAGGTCGAAGTCCTCGAGCTTATAGTCAGTGACCTTGAGCAGGTTCTTGATCGCCTCGACCGGGGCAAGCATCAGCCACTTCGGATCCGTACCGCCGGTGGCGTATCCGGTGACCCGGGCAATGGGCTTCGCGCCAAGCTTCTCGGCCCGCTCGCGCGACATCACCACAACGGCCGACGCACCATCATTGACGCTCGGAGCGTTCCCCGCCGTCACGGTCCCGTCCTTCTTAAAGGCCGGCCTCAGCTTGCCGAGCTTCTCCACACTTGTGTCCTCGCGAGGTCCCTCGTCCACCTCGAACTTGATCGGGTCCTTCTTGCGCTGGGGCACCATGACCGGCACTATCTCGTCCTTGAACTTCCCGGCCTTCACAGCAGCCACGGCTTTCCTGTGGCTATTGTAGGCATATTCGTCCTGCTGTTCCCTTGTCAGGCCGAACTTCTCGGCAACGATCTCGCCTGTGTTTCCCATGTGGAAGTCATTAAAGGCGCACCAGAGGCCATCATGCACCATGGAATCGATAAGTTTGCCGTGGCCCAGGCGATACCCCGTCCTGGCCTTGGGGAGAAGATAGGGGCAATTGCTCATGCTCTCCATGCCGCCGGCCACGATGCAGCCATAGTCGCCGGCCTTTATGGCCTGGGCGGCGAACACCACCGCCTTCAAGCCTGAGCCGCACACCTTGTTGATCGTGGTGCAGCCCACGGTGTCGGGGATCCCGGCCTTGATCGACGCCTGCCTCGCTGGAGCCTGGCCGATCCCGGCGCCGACCACATTGCCCATTATCACCTCATCGACGTCCTCCGGCTTGATACCGGCCCGTGAAACCGCTTCCTTTATCGCGACCGCGCCAAGCTCGGGAGCCGGCACACTGGCGAGCGAGCCGAGGAAAGCGCCGGTGGCAGTTCGAGCACCGCTGACTATGACAATGTCCTTGGGGTCAGCCATCGTTCTGATTCTCCTTTCACCTATTCATATTTGCCCAGAGTGGAAGCCGCTTCGCAGAACCACCTCACCCTCTCGATAGTGCCCCGCGGAGACAACTCGCAGCCGCTCGAGAGAATGTAGCCCTCCCTCTCTTTTCCTACGGCCAGGCAGCGCCTGACCTCCTTCTCGATATCGTCTCTGGTGCCGCTCAGGAATACATTGGTCGACACATTGCCTATCACCACCACCCTGCCCTGGGACGCCTCGAACATCTTCTCGAGTGAGGATGGCTCGTCCATCGAGATCGCGACCGCACCCATCGAGGCAAGATCGTCCATGATCGGTTCAATGAAACCGCAGCAATGCACGGTTACACTGACCCTCTGTTCCTTCAGATACGAAATCACCTCCTTCTCGTACGGTAAGACGAACTCCCTGAAGATCTTCGGCGAAATCAGGCTTATCGACGCCGGAGCCTCGCTCAGGCTGAGGCCCGCTCCGGCCTTCTTCACGGCGACAGCGAAGCTCTTGGAGATCTCCACCGTGAACTTCATCAGCTCATGCACGAATTCAGGATCGGTGGCTGTGTCCACTATCAGGTTCTCCGCACCCCTGAGGTCGGTCGCCAGGGTCCAGGGGCCGCATACCACGCCCCCGACCGGGCTCTCCTTGACCGTGCCGCTCACCTTCCGGCAGGCCGCCAGGTATGCGGGCATCCTCCCGGACTCATGCGGATCAGGCACCTCGAGCGAGGCCAGTTTCCCCTTGTCTTCCAAGAGATAGGAGCGAAGCCGCGGCAGGTCATCCGCCGGGAACTCCACATTGGCGCCCATGGCTTCCACTTCCATGAACAGGTCGCCCATCAGGGCGACAATGTCGGGACGGATCTCTTCATAGAGCGCGATATGCGCATCGGCGAATCTATCGTGATCTGTGTAATAGGTCCTGGCGTCAATGCCGATCAGCTGCCCGGCCAACCCGCTCACGATGGGATAGAATGGAACCCTGTCGGCGCGCTGCCGCTTGAAGGCCGCTCTTACCCTGTCAAGACCTGTCATGGAATCACCTCTCTACCGGAGCAGTTCTCTCGCTATGACCAGCTTCTGAATCTCTGAGGTACCTTCACCGATCACCGTGATCTTGGCGTCACGGTAAAACCTCTCCACGTCGTATTCCCTCATATAGCCGTATCCGCCGTGTATCTGGATGGCCACGCGCGTGGCTCTCATGGCCACCTCGGACGCGAACAGCTTGGCCATGGCGGCTTCCTTGATGATCCGCTCTCCCCGGTCCTTCATCAGTGAAGCGTTGTAGACCAGGAGCCTCGCGGCTTCTATCTCGGTCGCCATGTCCGCCAGCATGTTCTGAATGGCGCCGAAAGATGAGATGGTCCGACCGAATTGCTTGCGCTCCTTGGAGTATTTCAGGCTGGCATCGAGCGCGCCCTGGGCTATGCCCAGCGCCATCGCGCCGATCGAGATCCTTCCCCCGTCCAGGGTTCGCAGGAAGACCTTGAAACCCTCTCCCTCCTTGCCCAGCATGTTCTCGGCCGGCACCCTGCAGTCCTCGAATATCAGCTCGCCCGTATCGGAGCCGCATACGCCCAGCTTGCTTTCCTTCTTGCCGGGCTTGAATCCCGGCATTCCCTTCTCCAGGATAAAGGCCGTGATGCCCCTGGTCCCCTTCTCCTTGTCGGTCGAGGTGGTCACCACGAAAGTCTCGGCGGTACTCGCATTGGTTATGAAGCACTTGGTCCCATTGAGAACGAAGTGGTCTCCGTCTCTTACCGCCGTGGTCTCTGTCCCTCCGGCATCCGAGCCGGCATTGGGCTCGGTGAGCCCGAAGGCGGCCAGCTTTCTTCCACTCGCGATATCCGGAAGGTACTTCCTCTTCTGTTCCTCGGTCCCCGCGTCGAATATGGGATAGCAACCGAGCGATGTGTGTGCCGCCATGGTGATCCCCGTCGCCCCGCAGACCCTGGAGATTTCCTCGACGCCGATTGTGTAGCCCAGCGTGTCACTTGCCCCTCCCTCATACTCCTCGGGATAGGGCATTCCCATGAGCCCGAGCTCTGCCATCTTCCTGACCGTCTCCCAGGGAAACTCGCAGGTCTCGTCTATCTGCTGGGCAACCGGCTTCACTTCCGCCTCGGCGAACTCTCTCACCATCTTCCTTATCATTTTGTTTTCATCAGATAACTGCATCGATTACCTCCTGAGGCAGTATCAATGGCGACCGGCGTACATCCGGAAAGTGTCCCTCCGGACACGTCCCCGGCAAGAGCAGGGACATCAGGTGCGCGAGGCCATCTCCGTCCTTATGTATTCGACTATTTCGGTCGTCGTTGTGCCCGGCGTGAAGACCTTGGTGACTCCGGCCTTGTTGAGTTCCTTGATGTCATCCTCAGGGATGATGCCTCCCCCGACCACCAGTTTGTCTCCGGCTCCCTGCTCCTCAAGGAGCTTCACGATCTTCGGGA
>JASFOL010000028.1:0-8527 GCA_050116545.1 bacterium
ACCCGTCTGGATAGATCCTGGTCGGTGTAGCCGCGCCCGGCAGCCTCCACTGTGGCCACCTCGGACCACACCGTGTCGGGATAAGCGGCACGCGACAGGATCAGGCTGTCGCCTTCGAGGGAAACGCCTGTCCAGGTCAGCCGGATGGCCGTGCCGTCATCGTCGGGCACATCGGCCGCGATCAGCCCGGATGAAGCAAATGCCTCAGGCGGCGGGAGCAACAGCGATAAGAGGCAGAGCGTCAGACATATCAGGGCCGCAGCGAATCCCAATCGCAACCAAGATCCGCGGGGCCTTCGCATCCGCCTCCCTATTCCTCGATCAGCTCTACATTGGCCCTTGGTATGATGGCCTCGGAGCCGTCGCCGAACTTCACCCCGAGCACCCTCACCATGGCCTCGCTCTCCAGTTTCTGGAGCTCCGGAGGCAGGCTGGTCACCTCACCGATCCTTCCGAAATAGGGTTCTCTGATCACACGGATGGGGCTCCCGATCACCAGGCCGACAATCGCCTTGTGCTTGACCGCGTGCTCGCCGCTGCCCACGCTTTCGCCGTCCAGTGGTATGACCACCTCGGGACGGATCACTCCCGCGCGGATCTGCGTGGCGCCGCTAATCGAAGTTTTCATTCCCTTCCGCGAAGCGAGCAGGTCGAAGGTGTGCTCGGCCATGGTCATCTGCCCGAAGCCCTCGGTCACGAGAACGGTCAGGCCTATTTCTTCAGAACCGGTTATCGCCACCCCCAGGTCATAGCCCAGGATGGTCCTGAGGTCGGAATCGCCGATGCCGCCCGCGATGATGCCGCGGACGCCGACTTCCTTTGCGCGGTCCAGCACTTCCATCGTCACCAGGGATCCGCCCAGGATGATCTTGTCCTTGTGGGATTCATTGATCATCGACGGGTCCATCACCGCCGAGCCGTCGGGCGCCACGACGTCCAGCAGGCCCACGACTTCGCCGCCGATACCGAAGATGCCCTGGACGAAGGTGGCGGTGGTCTTGACCATCACGCCCTCGTCCTCGAAGACCTCGATCACTTCGCCGTCCACATAGGCATCGATCTCAACGGGAATCGCTCTCTCACGCACGATGACCTGGCCCGTTATGTCGGAGATCGACTCTATTGTCCCCGAGGCCGGCATCTTGCAGTTGGACTTGAAGAGGCCGAAGAAGCTCTTGCTCTCGGCTATCAGCTGCCCTTCATCCACCCAGTCGCCCACCTTCACCAGCATGCTGCGCTTGATATCCTCGGGCAGGATGCTCAGCCTGTTGGCAACGTTCACCGTCTGGACATTGCCCGGCAACTCGGTCTTGGCCACGATCGTCTCGGCCTTGACGCGGTCGCCGATGCCAACGAGGACATTCCCCTTCAGGGGGAGTCTTCTCTCTTTTCTAACCTCTGTTTGCCGGGAGACCTTCAGCCCCGGAGTGTAAGCATGTGTCAATTCCTAATCCTCCATCAGGCTTCGGTTTTCGGGTAAACTCCAAGAGCATCGTTCCACTCGGTGAGCTTGCGCACTCTCTCGGATCTGTCGGTGGGCAGTTCAAGAGGTCTGCCCCTTGCATCTATTATGATCCCAACCACGCCACCGCCCAGCTCGGTATGTATCTCCTTGCCTCTGCCGGCGCCCGCATCGAACTTCCGCGCGGGCTTGATCACCGCCTTGGCCTTCTGTCCCACCTCGAGCGGTATCACCGCCATGTCGCCGAAGTTGACCGTGCGGGACTCGGCCTTGCCGTCGGGCATCTGGAGGCTGACTTCCACGCAGGGAGTCCCCCCCTTGCCCACGCCCCTCGGCGCTATGCAGGTGCCCAGCCTGATAAGGCAGTCCTTATGGAACACCTCCATCGCCGCCTTGGGATGAACCTGCGCGAGCACCCCCAGCTGGGGCATCATGAAGATCGAGTCCACCGCCAGCTCGGTTATGCCCTCGGGCCTGAACCCGTCGATCAGCATGAACGCCGCCTGCACTCTTCTCGGGGCATGGGAGAGCACACCGCCCGAACCCACCAGCATGTCCAGGTCCATCATGTCCACCAGCGTGGCACCGCTCTCGGTCTGCTCGAATGTGTCGGAGATCGTGCGCTCCTGCTGCACGCCCTTGAGCCCCACCGCCAGCAGCTTGTGCTGCTCGAAGGCGAGCCTCAGGGCCTCCCTGGACATCGCCTGTTCGATGGTCAGGGACTTGAGCGCCTGGGGGATCGTAGTGGGCCTGATCATCTTGTTCTTGACCTGGTTCCTCAGGTCGGCCTCTTCCACGTCGAATGGCACCCATCTCAGGATATTGGGGACCGTGGCCTCGGCAAGCACATTGGACACCGAATAGCTCATGCCCAGGTTGGCGCTCACCGTGCGGTTGAAGACATCGCCGAACACGGAGAAAACGTCGGTTGTGGCTCCGCCGATATCGACGCCCACAATGTTGATGCCCTCTTCCTTGGCGATAAGCTGCATGATCGATCCCACCGCGGCCGGTGTCGGCATGATAGGAACCGGCGTCCACTCCAGCAGGTTCCCATACCCGGGGGCATGCTTCATCACGTGTTCCAGGAACAGGTCCTGGATTCCCAGCCTGGCCGGCTGCAGGTTCTCTCTCTCCAGGACCGGCCTCAGGTTCTCGGTTATCGATAGGCTGGTCTTCGACTCCAGCCTGTCCTTGACGATTTCCCTGGCGTCCACATTGCCTGCGAAGATCACGGGAAGCGAATAGCCCATTCCCAGCCTCGGCCTGGGATCGGCCGCGGCTATGAGCTCTGCCAGCTCGGCGACATGAGTGGTGGTGCCCCCGTCGATCCCGCCGGAGAGAAGGATCATGTCGGGACGCAGGTGCCTGATTCTCTGGATCCGCTCATGCGGCTGCCTCTGGTCATTGGAGGCAATCACATCCATCACGATCGCGCCGGCGCCAAGGGCCGCCCTCTGGGCGCTTTCGGCCGTCATCTCCTTTACCACACCCGCCACCATCATCTGCAGGCCTCCGCCCGCGGACGAGGTCGAGATGTAGAGATCTACACCCACGTCTCCTTTGCGGGGATGCACGATCTTGTCATCCTGGATATACGTGTTGCCCGTCAGGTCCTCTACCTCCGCCACGGCATTGAGCACCCCTCGCGTGACATCCTCGAAAGGCGCTTCGACCGTCGTAGGAGCCTCGCCCCTGACGATCAGCCTGTACTCGCCGTCACGCTTCTCGATCAGAATCGCCTTGGTGGTGGTGCTGCCGCAGTCGGTGGCCATGATGGTCTGAATGTCCTCAGCTTCCTTCTTCACTTCTGCCACCTTGCGTCACTCCTTCTTCTTGGCCTGCTCTTGAGCCTCTCTGGCCTTCTTCTTGGCGGCCCTGGCCTGCTTTTCGGCGGCCTTGGCCTGCTTTTCCTTCTCTGAATAATCAGCTTCCAGGTCTTCTATCTTGCGTACCAGCTTCTCCCAGCTGTCCCTGTCTTCCATGAGAATCGCGAAACGCTGGTACTGCTCGAAGTTGAACAAAGTCTGCACAAATGGTTCTAGGAAGATTAGCAGTTGGCCTCCCAGAAACGCAAGCGGTTTACTTGACTCCAGGAAGAAAATCGCCGGAACAGTGAGGTGTTTCTTCACGAGCTTCTCGGCCACCGCGTCAATCAGGGCCTGATCCTTGTCGGCCTCGGATTCCTCCGCCGAGGCCTCGAGCGCGGGAATGACATTAGGCGTCCCCGACGACTCTCTTCGAAACAAAGGCCACCACTTCATCTTTATTGCTCCCGTATAATAACCTCACCGACCTGAAGGGTTCAAGCCTGGAAGGTTGGGCGAACGGAGACAGGGTGATCCCCCTGTCGTCGGCATAGTACCGCTTGAAATGAGACCATGGTTTGGCGGTTTTGACCGAAAGCGTCCTCACCGCCACCCCGCTGCCGTCCAGCCGGTACCTGGTCCGGGTGAAATAGGTGTGAAGCGAAGCGAACAGGATGGCAACCGACAGGATAACCAGGAAAACATCCTTGAAAACCAGGTAGACCAGCACGGCCACCCCGATGATGACCAGGACCACCACGATCGACCGGCTGAGGTTCTCCAGGAACGGAAAGACGCTCCACTCCAGGCACTGATCCGGCTTGCCGTGTCCGGCCGGCGCTTCGCGGCCGCCCTCGTCCCTGCGCCCTTCCGGCTCATTCTGCGACATCGAGATTCCTCGCAGCCAGACCTTCATCAACCCTGCGCACCGGAGTGGAAAAAGGCGCGCCCTTGACCTTCTCCGGATCGGTCTCGATCTCGGAGGCTATGGCCTTCATCGCCTCGGCAAAGCGCTCGAGGGTTTCAATTGATTCGGTCTCGGTCGGTTCAACCATCAGCGCCTCTTCGACTATGAGCGGGAAGTAAATGGTGGGCGGGTGAAAGCCATAGTCCATCAGGCGCTTGGCTATGTCCAGGGTCCTTACCCCGTGGGCCGACTTGTCCTTGCCGGAGAGCACGAACTCATGCTTGCAGACGCCTCCATAGGGAAGCTGGAAGTGGTCCTTCAACAGCGCAAGCAGGTAGTTGGCGTTCAGAAGCGATTTCTCCGCGACCTCCCTCATGCCCACCGCACCCATCAGGAGCATATAGCAATAGGCCTTGACCATCACGCCGAAGTTGCCGGAGAAGGTGTGGATCCGGCCGATCGACCTGGGCCTGTCCGCGGCCACCGCGTAGATGCCGTCCTTCTTCTCCACCACCGGGAGCGGCAGATAGGGAGCGACCGATTCCTTGACCGCCACCGGGCCCGATCCCGGACCCCCGCCTCCGTGCGGGGTCGAGAAGGTCTTGTGAAGGTTGAGATGGGCGATGTCGACGCCGAAGTCGCCCGGCCTCGAAATGCCCAGCAGGGCATTCATATTGGCCCCGTCCATATAGACCAGGCCGCCCGCATCATGAACCATGCCGGCCACGTCGCACATGTGGGTTTCAAAGAGACCCAGCGTATTCGGATTGGTTATCATTATCGCGGCGACTTCATCGTCAAGGTGAGCCTTGACATCATCGGGATCGATCCTGCCGTCGCCGCACGACTTGACCTCCACCGCATCGTAGCCGGCCACCTTGACGCTGGCCGGATTGGTCCCATGGGCCGAGTCGGGAATCAGGACCTTGCTTCGCGGTCTTCCGCGGTCTTCATGATAGGCGCGCACCATCAGCATACCGGTGAATTCCCCGTGGGCGCCGGCGGCCGGCGTCATGGTGATATCGTCCATGCCGGTCACCTCGCACAGGGCGCGGCCGAGCTCATATATGACACCGAGCGCGCCCTGTGAGAGCCGGTCGGGAACATGCGGATGGAGCCCCGCAAAACCCTCCAGGCCGGCAACCACTTCGGATATCTTGGGATTGTATTTCATGGTGCAGGAGCCCAGCGGATAGAAGTCCCTGTCCACGTGGTGATTCAGGACCGACAGGTTGATGAAGTGCCTGACCAGCGTGGGTTCCGAGACCTCCGGCAGCCCGGCCGGCTTCTCCCTCAAGGCCTCCGGCGGAAGGACCGACTCCGGGCTCACCTCGGGCACATCGCACTCCGGCAGCGAATAAGCTCTTCTTCCCGGAGAGCCGGCCTCGAATATGGTCCCGTAGTCAGCCATCGCTAAGAGGTCTCCTCGTTTGCTGCTTTCTTCATCAAGGCCACCAGATTATCTATCTCCTCCCGGGTCCGCTTCTCGGTGAAAGCAATCAGCATTGAGTTTTCAAACCCGGGGTATATGTCACCGAGGGGCAGTCCGCCCAGCACTTTCGACTCCGCCAGCCTCTCAGCCATCCTCGCGGCAGGGACGGGAAGATCGACCGCGAACTCCCTGAAGAAGGGCCGGTCGAATCTGAGACTGAAGCCATTCTCCACGAGCCTGTCGCGGGCATATGAGGCCTTGGAAAGGCACAGCCGCGCGAGCTCCGAAAGTCCCTGCTTTCCCAGCCAGGCCAGGTACACTGCGGCCCGAAGCGCCACCAGGGCCTGGTTGGTGCAGATATTGGATGTGGCCCTCTCCCTGCGGATATGCTGTTCCCGGGTCTGGAGCGTGAGGCAGTAGCAGGTCTTGCCCGCGGCGTCCACGGTCCTGCCGACGATTCTCCCGGGCAGGCGCCTCACATGCTCCTTGCGGGTCGCCATGAAACCCAGATAGGGCCCGCCATAGCTCAGGGGTGTTCCCAGGGCCTGTCCTTCACCCACCACTATGTCAGCTCCATATGACGATGGGGCGGCGAGCAATCCCAGGGATACCGGGTCCACCGAGGCGATGAGGAGCGCGCCATGCTCATGCGCGGCCCGGCCTATGGCCGCCGCGTCCTCGACGATCCCGAAGAAGTTGGGGTTCTCCAGCACGACGCAGGACGTATCGGGTCCGGCAAGGTCAGCGATCTCCCCGGGGTCGGTGACTCCCTTTCCGGAACCGGTCACCTTGATCTCGAAGCCGGTCGCCCTCAGGTATGAACGCAGCACCTGGAGCCGGAAGGGATTGATGCAGCCGCTGACCACGATCTGCTTTTTCCGGTTTGTGGCATTGGCCATCAGGACGGCTTCGGCGATCGCGCTTCCTCCGTCATAGAGCGAGGCATTGGCGATCTCCATGCCCGTCAGCCTGGCGATCATGGACTGGTACTCGAAGATCGATTGAAGCGTGCCCTGGCTCACCTCGGGCTGGTAGGGCGTATAGGCCGTGGCGAACTCCGAACGTGAAGTGATATGATCTACGACGCTGGGTATGAAATGATCATAGGCCCCGCCGCCCAGGAAACAGGTCCACCCGGCCGCCGAGGCGTTCTTCGACGCCAGGCCGCCCAGAATTTTCCCCACCTCCATCTCCGACACGGGCCCGGGAAGCTTCAGGCTGCCCTTGAACCTCAGGTCCTCCGGGATGTCAGCAAGCAGGTCCTCGAATGAGCCGACCCCGATCGCGTCCAGCATCCGCCTGGTCTCCCGGTCGGCGCCGGGAATGAAACCTCTCACGTTTACTCTCCGGTCAGCTCGCGGTACTTCTCGGGCTTGAGCAGGGCATCCAGCTGGGACTTGTCCTCCACCCTGATCTTCACCATCCAGCCGTCGCCATATGGCGAAGCCTTGATCACCGAAGGGTCGGTTGTGACGGCATCGTTGACCTCGATGACCTCTCCTGTGACGGGGGCATACATGTCGCTCACCGCCTTGACGGCTTCGATCGTGCCCATCGGGCTCATCTGCGCGACCTTGGTGCCCACCGATGAAAACTCGACATAGACGATGTCGCCCAGCTGGTTCTGGGCATAATCGGTAATTCCCACCGTGGCCACATCGCCGTCGACCTTGACCCACTCGTGTTTCTCGGTATAGAGCAGATCGTCAGGAGTCATGTCCTAGTCCCCTTTCTTATTCAGGAACCGGTCTCTTGTAGAACGGTCCCTTGACATACTTGGCGTCTATTTTGTTTCCTCTCACATCAATCTGGAATTCGGTGCTACGCTTCGCAAGACCGGCTTCAACATATGCCAGCGCGATGCCGCAGTTGAGCGATGGAGAGAAGCCGCCGCTGGCCACATGGCCCACTTCCCTGCCGGCCGCCCAAACGGCATAGCCCGGCCTCGGAAACCGCCTGGCGTCAGACTTAAGCCCGATCAATCTCTTCTTCAGACCCTCGGCCTTCTGAGCGAGGAGCGCTTCCCTTCCGAAGAAGTCACCCTTGTCCATCTTGACTATCCATCCCAGCCCGGCCTCGAGCGGAGTCGTGTTCTCGTCCATGTCGCTGCCGTGAAGCCGAAGGGCCGCCTCCAGCCTCAGGCTGTCCCTGGCGCCGAGGCCGATCGGCGCGGGCCTGCGCCCGGCCTTCATTATGGTATCCCAGAGGACACCGGCGTGACCCGTGCCCGCGTAGATCTCCAGCCCGTCCTCACCCGTATAGCCGGTGCGGGACACCAGGCAGGGCACGCCCCCGATGGTCGCCCCCATTGAACGGAAGGTCCCAAGTCCGGCCACGTCATCGTCGCATGTGGCGGCTATCATCTCAACCGCCTCGGGACCCTGGACGGCCAGCTGGGCGGTCTCATCGCTGAGGTTTCTCACCGCGACGCCTTCGGGAGCGTGTTCTTCTATCCAGTCGAAGTCGCGCTCGACATTGACCGCATTGACCACAAGCAGATAGTCGAACTTGCGCCTGTATACAAGCAGGTCGTCTATCACGCCGCCCCGGTCATTGAGCATGGCCGTGTACTGCACCTGCATCAGATCGAGCGAGGCCACATCATTGGTGGTCAGCCGGTTCACATAGCCGGCGGCCCCTTCACCGGACACGGATATTTCTCCCATGTGGGACACGTCGAAAATGCCGGCGCGGCTCCTGACTGCGAGATGCTCCTCCACGATGCCGGTGAACTCGATCGGCATGTGATAACCCGCGAAGGGAACCATCCGTCCCCCCGCCTCCACTATCCTGTCATAGAAGGGTGTCTTCTTGAGTTCCAATTTACCTCCCCAAACATTTTAGGTTACCCTGCCCGAGGTCTTTGCGCAAGAAGTGAAAAGCTGCTTCCCGGACGGCGCTCCCCCCCGCGGCTTCCG
>JASFOL010000029.1:0-8383 GCA_050116545.1 bacterium
GATTTGCCCCTGGTCAGCCTATAGGCCACGCAACGGCCGGGAACACCTATGCCGAGGTCCTGGTCGAAGAACTTGAGATTGGCCTCGACGTCCTTCCTGGTCTTCATCTTGAAAATCGGGTGGGCCTTGCGCAGGGCTATCAGGCCCTTGTAGTAATCGAAGATGTCCATGTTGGCGCGCTTGAGGTCCCAGTTGATCATATTGATTGCGTCGGGCTGATTATAGCTATTGCTGTTGCCCCGCTTGGTGCGGAGCATCTCCTGCCCGCTGTGAAGGAACGGGATTCCCTGGGAGGTGAGCACCAGGACGGCACCCAGCTTGTCCATGCGCTTCCTGTCTGCGTCATCGACCATCGCGTCGTTCCTGGTGGTGACGACCAGCCGGTCCCAGAAGGTACGATTGTCGTGGCTGGCGACATAGTTCAGGGCCTCGAGCGGGCTGTCGGTGAAGTCATGGATGCTGCCCTCGATGCCCCGCTTGATCTTATCGATATTGACGCCGGCCTGGACATAGCCCTTGCTTTCATCGAAGACGCCGCCCTTTATTGCATCCCTGAAATGGTCGCCGAAGACCGCGAAGCCCTTGCCCTTCTGGGCTCCCTTTCCGGTGGGCGTGATGGGCGTCTCCCCTCCCGTCCAGGGCTCGCCGTGGATGACGATGTCAGGCTTGATCGCCCTGCAGGTCTCCACTATGTCCAGAATCGTCTCGAGATCCATAAGGCCCATCAGGTCGAACCTGAAACCGTCTACATCATACTCCTCGACCCAGTACTTGCAGGACTCAACGATGAACTTCCTCATCATCGGGGCTTCGCTCCGGGTCTCATTGCCGGTACCGGACCCATTGTAGTAGGAGCCGTCCTCCCTCAGGCGATAGTAATAGCCGGGGACCAGGCCCTCGAAACTGTAGATCTTCTGCGGCCTGTACTCGGCGGTGTGATTGTAGACCACATCCATCACGACCTTCATGCCCTTCTTGTGGAGAGCGTCCACCAGCATCTTGAACTCTTTCACGCGGGTGGCATCGCCGGTCTTGGTCGCATACCAGCCATCGGGGGAGTTGAAGTGCACGGGCATATAGCCCCAGTTATAGGCCTCACTGGATTCATCGTTCTCGAAGTCCTGGATCGGCATGATCTGGACAGTGTTGACACCCAGCTCCTGGAGATGATCGATTCCGGTCATGATCTCGGGATGGCCCGGCATCGTGGTGCCGGTCTCGGTGAGTCCCAGGTACATGCCCTTATTGGTGATGCCCGAGTTGGAGGCTATCGTGAAATCCCTGATATGAAGCTCATATATTATCACGTCGCTCCGGTCGAATACCGGGGCGGGCTCTACGGGGGTATCGTCCTTGATGACCATTCCGCGGCCGTCATGGGCGGTGTTGCAGCGGGAGTAGGGATCAATCACGTCGCGCTTCACGTCGTCAAAGCGCGGGTCGGGACCGTCGGCCCTCAGGGTGTAGTACCTGCCATTGAGATCACCCGCCACCGCTATCTCCCAGATACCGTTCTCGGTGTAGAACATCTCCCTTATGTCTGGCTCCCCTCCCTCTGGCACTTCGTAAAGACTCAGTCTCACAGAGGTCGCCGTAGGTGCGAACACTCTGAAGACCGTCTCTTCCGGCGAATAGACGGCACCCATTTCCTCATCCGAATAGTATTCAGGCGTATCCATTATCCCCCTCACCGACAGGCCGTGCGGCTTGAAACCCTCTATGCTTATCGTGTAATCTGCAAGATCCCCGCCTCTCACGTTGAAATCGCGGTCCACGGTCACTGCCACAAGGTTGGCGGCTCCATGCCTGGGCGGGAGCTTCCTAACATCTGTAATCCCGACCCTTTTACCATCGGCATCTTCGAGGATCACCTTATCGGGTTTCAATACGGCGGGATCCGCTGCTGTCGAGAGCGAAACCGTTATCACGCGCGCCGCGTCTATGAAAGCGCCCGCAATCCAGGGCGTGGTGTCGGGAACCTCGTCGAAGAGCTCTTCATTGCCGGCAAGGATCCAGACCTCGTCACCCATGTATGGGAACCAGATCCTGTCCGGGGCGTCCTTGGAGGCCCAGTCCCCGAACTTGGGCAGCAATCCGATCTGCATCCCGTCGCCGCCGTAGTTTGACCTTTCGACCTTGAAGACCATACCGTAGTCATCCATCTCGGTGGACGTGATCTCCCGGGAATCGCCCTCGGTGCGGTCATCCCAGGTCCACAGCGTCCAGCCGGAATAGTCTCCCTGCGGCCGATGATAATGTACTGTTATCACTTCTCCGGTATCCGTTCCCATGGCTTCCTCGCCGGGCGCTTCGGTGAAAAGTTGGGGCATCCCCGAGACTATCCAGACTTCATTGCCCATTTCGGCATTCCAGATTCTGTCGGGATTGTCCTGGCTTTCCCACTCCTTGTACTTGGGCAGCAGCCCGATCTCGGTGCCCTCCCCATAGTTGGAGCGGGTCACCTCGAAGACCAGCCCAAAATCGTCCTCTCCCGTTCGCTTGAGCTCCTGGGAGTCTGACCCGTTAGATGCATTCCAGGTCCAGAGGGTCCAGTCGTCATAGTCGCCCGCGCTGCGACCATAATGCACAGTGAGGACATCATCGGCCGCTGCCACGGCGCTCAAAGCAAGCGACAGGGCAAGAAGAACTGCAGCAATACGGACAGTCTGCAGACAATGTCGCATTCGATCCCCCTTAGAAAGAGCGTTGGATAAAGATATGCCAATTGCGGTTAGGCAAATCATAATGCAAAGTGTTTGAGCGGTCAAGAAAAAGGGATGAGCGAGAAAGTGGGGACAGGCGCCCAACAGGGGGACAGCACCCCTTTCTTGAAAAGAGAGGGGACGGACACCTATTTCCGGTTGCGCAGATGCAAATGGGGACAGACACCAGTTTGTGGTCCCCTGATTCGGTGTCTGTCCCCTTGAAATAGGAACGCCCCGGACTTATCCTCTTGGGCAGACACTTAGACGCAATTCGGACCCAGGAGGTTTCACATGCAGGACTTGAAAGCCAAACTCGCCGGGCTGGCATCCCGGATCACCGATAACAACCGGTGGCGCCAGCGCGAATGCTTCAACATCATCCCTTCCGAGACCACGCCCAGCCTTCTTGTGAAGATGTGCGAGATCTCAGACCCGGCCGGCCGCTATGCGGAACACCGGACGATGAAGGGCAAGGAGATTTACTTCTACCAGGGCATCGACTTCATAAGGGAGGTCGAGGAAGAGGTCCGCGACGCCATCCGGGAGTACTTCGGATGCAAGGAGGCCGAGCTCAGGACGATAAGCGGCCAGATGGCCAATGAGGTGACCTTCAAGGCCATGGCCAGGTACCTGACCCGGAAGGCCAAAGGCCCGATGCGCCGCATGCGCCTGGTGATGAACAATGACCTTACCAAGGGCGGCCACCTGAGCTCGCAGCCGATGGGCGCGCTCTTCAATTATGTTGAGGAGGACCCGGAGACCGGAAAGGAGTCGGTGGTCAACTTCCCGATCGCCAGCGATAATCCGTATAAGATCGATGCCGGGCGGATGGTTGAACTGATCCTTGAGAAGAAACCAGATCTGATCGTCTTCGGAAAGAGCATGTTCATCTATCCCGAGCCCGTAAGGGAAGCTTATGAGGCCGCTCAGCAGCTGGACCCCCGGCCGGTTATCATGTATGACATGGCTCACGTCCTCGGCCTCTACGGGGCTTTCCAGGCGCCGCTCCAGGAAGGGGCCGATATCGTCACCGGAAGCACGCACAAGACCTTCTTCGGTCCCCAGCGCGGAGTCGTGGTGAGCAATTTCGAGAAGGGGCATGATCTCCGGAAACTCTGGATTGAAATCAAGGGCCGCGCCTTCCCCGGTTCCACGAGCAATCATCATCTCGGGACGCTCCTGGGGCTCCTGGCGGCCACCTATGAGATGAACGCCTTCAAAGACGAGTATCAGGCCCAGGTCAGGAAGAATGCGCGGGCATTCGCCAGGGCCCTCACTGAGAAGGGGCTCAAGGCCGAGGGCGACCCGGCTGACGGCTATACCCACACTCACCAGGTTATCCTCAGGGTAAGGGAATACGGCTTCGGCGAGGATGTCGCAAGGAAGCTTGAAGACAATAACATTGTCTGCAATTACCAGGCGCTCCCCGACGATGAAAGCTTTATCGAGTCCAGCGG
This sequence comes from bacterium, assembly GCA_050116545.1. Taxonomy (GTDB): domain Bacteria; phylum Arandabacterota; class Arandabacteria; order Arandabacterales; family Arandabacteraceae; genus JAUVJV01. Next base: position 4,163 of record JASFOL010000029.1, read on the forward strand.
GATCCGCACCGGCGTCCAGGAGATGACCAGGTTCGGGATGAAGGAGGATGACTTCGGCCGGCTGGCCGAGTTGATGGCCGAGGTGGTGGTGAAGGGAAAGGACGTCAGGAGCGAGGTCACCGAGTACCGGAAGAAGTTCCTCGAGATGCAGTATTGCCTGCCTCCCGCCGCGGCATGCGAGCTCGGAGCCGCCATCCTGGAATCGGTCTTCCCCACGGGTGAATACGCCAGGGCTTTTGCGGAGAGGCTGTCGGAGCTGACATCATGAAATGCGCACTCTGCGGAAATAAGGAATGTACCTCGGGCAAGGACTGCACCGACATCCGGGAAGAAGTCCTCGGAGCTTATACCGGAGAGATGCTCTCCATCACCCGCGGAGCGTCCGAGCTGGAAGCGACCGGCTATATGAAGAACACCCGAATCGAAGAGGTGATCGAGTTCGCCAGGGCCATGGGCTATAAGCGGCTCGGGATCGCCTTCTGCATCGGGCTTTCTGCGGAGGCGGAGACGATCCACGAGATTCTCGTCCAGCACTTCGAGGTCTTCTCGGTCTGCTGCAAGGTATGCGGCATTCCCAAGAAGACGCTCCAGCTCGAGGCTCTCAGGGGAAACAGGGAAGCGGCGATGTGCAATCCCATAGGCCAGGCCATGACCCTGAATAAGGAGCAGACCGATCTTAACCTGATCGTGGGGCTTTGCATGGGCCACGACATCGCCTTCACGGCCAATTCCGAGGCGCCGGTCTCCACGCTGGTCGTAAAGGACAGGGTGCTTGCTCACAATCCGCTGGGTGCCATCTACTCGGGGTACTACAAGAGGCGGCTGATCAAGGAATAGTTTCCGGCCGGAGGCTTCGGGCCCCCTGATTTCGAGCCTGTCTTCAACAGGTCCCCGGGCCTGAAGGCCTAGCCGTTATTGCCGCCGGAGGGTTTGTCGGTCTTCGCCTGCTTGTCCTCGGCACCCTCGGTCTCGTCCATCTCGCCCCGGGCGCCCTTCTTAAACTCCCTCAAGCCCGAACCCATGGAACGCATCAATTCGGGGATGCGCCGGGCGCCGAATAGCAAAACGATCACCAGAACGATAAGGGCTATTTCGAATGGTCCAATCCTTCCCATGCTTTGTAGCTCCTTCCCCCGGAGGGCCCGCCTCCCGGGCATGTGCCTTATGGGTCTCTGCCCGGCCAATGTTCCCACCTGAGCCCTCAAACGTCAACGGAAAAGGCGATGCGGCCCCCATCTGAGGCCCCGAAAGACCGCTACAATTGACGCCGGGCCATGCTGATGCAATTGGACATCACCCCGGCCGACACAATTGACGCCGGGCCTGCCCGGTGTTAGATTGAATCCAACACTTGAAGCGCTCGTCCGATGCTGTACGTGTCGGACAGTCACCGCGCGGCGGACCAACGCCGATTCACTACTGAAATGAGCAAGGCAAACAGGAGGAGATTTCATGAAGGCAGCAATCAAGGATGTGAAGGCGCGCGAGATCTTAAGCACCAGCGCCCAGCCCACGATCGAGACAGTCGTTACCCTGGAGGACGGCACCGTCGGCATCGCTTCGGTGCCCTATGGCACCTCGGCCGGCAAGTATGAGGCCTTTACCCTGACAGACGGCGATCCCAAGCGGTACAAGGGCAAGGGAATGCTCAAGGCCGTCAAGAACGTGAACGAGGTCATCGGACCTGAGGTCAAGGACATGGACGCGCTTGACCAGCAGGGTCTGGATAAACACCTTGTCAGCCTCGATCCCTCGCCGCAGCGCAAGAACCTCGGCGGCAACTGCATCCTGAGCGTCTCCCTCGCGAGCGCGCGGGCTGCCGCTCTCGCAAAGGGCTTGCCGCTTTACCGCCACATAAGAGAGTCATTTGGTCTTGAGTATGACCGATATGTACTGCCCCGACCCATGGTGGTGGTGATCGAAGGCGGGCGCCACGCGGACAATTCCACCGATCTGCAGGAGTACCTGGTCGGTGTGATCAGGGACCGTGGCGGCCGGGAAAATGTAAGGGCCACCATGGAAGTCTATATGTATCTCAAGGGAGTTCTCAAAGCTCAGGGTTATAACACCAATGTCGGTACCGAGGGTGCCTATGCGCCGACCGCGATCAAGTCCAATGAGGAGCCCCTGATCCACATCGAGCAGGCGATGAAGGACGCCGGCTACACTCCCGGAGAGGATCTCGGAATCGCGATGGACCCTGCGGCCTCGGAGTTCTATGAGGAAGGCGGAATCTACAACCTTGCGCGCGACGGCAAGAAACTGGGCTCGGAGGAGATGATCTCCTACTATGCCGACCTGGTCGACAGATACTCGATCTACTCGCTCGAGGACGGCCTCGGAGAGGATGACTGGGATTCCTGGCCTGCGTTGAACGAAAGGCTGGGCGGCCGGATCACTGTGATGGGAGATGATCTGACGGTCACCAGTGTCGAGCGCTTGCAGAAGGCCATCGATATGAAGGCCATGAACGCGATCCTGATCAAGCCCAACCAGGTCGGGACCCTCAGCGAGACGGTCGAGGCGATCCGGCTGGCTCAGGCCAATGGTCTTCAGATAACCGTCTCCCACAGGGGCGGCGGCGAGACCACCGACACCCTGATCATAGATCTCGCGGTTGCCGCCAATGCGCAGTCGGTCAAGGTGGGGCCCTCACGGGGAGAGCGGGTGGTGAAGTATAATCGCCTGATGGAGATCGCGGACGAGCTGGGACTGTAGTTGGACCTGGGCCGGAACCAGGGGATTCGGAACTTATGAAGCGACCGCTTGTCTTGATCATTCGAGACGGATGGGGCATCGGGAATCCCGATGATCCCGGCAATGCCGTGGCCGCCGCCGACACTCCGGTGACCGACCGGCTTCTCGAGAGCTACCCTCACTGCAGGCTTGGAGTGGCGGGCGAGGACGTCGGGCTCACCCCCGGGTCGCAGGGATCCAGTGAGGTGGGCCACCTCAATATGGGCGCGGGAAGGATCGTCGAGCAGGAAGTGGTCCGCGTCAATAAGCGGATCGACGACGGGAGCTTCTTCTCCGACCCGGCTCTGCTCGGCGCCATCGAGAACTGCAAGGCCAATGACAGCAGCCTCCACCTGATGGGCCTTGTGCAGGACCAGGGCGTCCACGCCATGGACACCCACCTGTATGCCCTGCTGGAGCTGGCGCGGCGCCATGAACTCAAGCGGGTCTTCGTTCACTTCTTCTCGGACGGACGGGACACGCCGCCAAGGAGCGCGCTTACCTATTTGGAGCGGCTGGAGACAAAGATGGCCGAGCTGGGAGTCGGGAGGATCGCCAGCGTGATGGGGCGCTACTATGCCATGGATCGGGACCGCAACTGGGACCGCATCCGGCTTGCCTATGAGGCGCTGACTGAGGGAAAAGGTCTCAAAGCAGGCTCGGCGCGCGAGGCGATCGAGCAGGCCTATGCCCGGGCGGATGAGGCCATCGCCAGGGCTCCCGGCGGCAATCCCGATGAGGTTGTGGAGACCGATGAGTTCATAAGGCCCACGGTGATCGTGGAAGGACCGGAGGCTGGCGGCGATCCGGACAAGGGCGACTTTTCCGGCAAGCCTTTCGGAGTGATCCGGCCCGGCGACTCGGTGATATTCTTCAACTACCGCCAGGACCGCGCCGTCGAGCTCAGCATGGCCTTCGTCGAGGATGAGTTCGATATGCCCGGTTTCCGGCGGGGCCCGAAGATCGACCTTCATTATCTGGGCCTGACGCGCTATTACGATGCCTTCGAAAACTATGTGATCCCGCCCATGGACATGAACAATATCCTGAGCGAGGTGCTGGCCGCGAACAGGCTCTGGCAATTGAGAATCTCCGAGACGCAGAAGTTCAGGCATGTCACCAGCTTCTTCAACAGCAAGATGGAGGAGCCATGTCCAGGCGAGGAGAGGATCCTCATAGCAAGCCCCAAGGTGCCTGAGGAGACCAAGCCCGAGATGAGCGCCTATGAGGTGACCGACATGGTACTCAAGGCCGTCACCGGGGGCATCGCAGCGGCCCGGGATGCAGCCCGGAAAACAGCGGGGGTGACCCTCTATGAGGCGCCGCCGCTGGAGCCGGCCGGCGGGCCGGAAGCAGAGAGGGCCGGGAACAGCGCCGCGGACCGGCTCAGGGACACCTATGATCTGATCGTGATCAACTTCGTAAACGGTGACATGGTGGGCCACACGGGAGTCTTCGAGGCGGGGGTCAAGGCAATCGAGACCG
>JASFOL010000030.1:0-8313 GCA_050116545.1 bacterium
GATAGTTTCTTGCCGTCGGGTTATAGGGGTTGCCGTTGATGTCCCGGCGCTCCTCGGGAATGATCTTGGGCCCATCATCTATGGGTGCGCCCATTCCGCTGAATACACGCCCGAGCATGTCGCCGGAGAGCCCGATCTCGATACCCTTGCCCATGAACCGTATCTTGCTCTCGAAGATGTCAACCCCGATGGTGCCCTCGAAGAGCTGGATCAGGGCCTTGTCCCGGTCGACCTCGAGCACCTTTCCCCGCCGGACCTCTCCGCTGGGAAGCTGGACTTCGACGATCTCCTCGTATTTGGCGCCCTCGATCTCCTCGGCAAGAACAAGGGGACCGCTGATATGCCGGATAGTGAGGTACTCTTTTAGCATTGCATTTCCCCTCTTTAGTCGACCGCCGCCCCCACCAGGGACTCGATCTCTTTGTCGATTTCTTCCTTTATGCTCCTGATGCTGTCTATTCTGTCCTCGGGTTCATACTTGGCCCTGGCAATCCGCTCCCTGACCGCCATCTCCTCGATGGCGGCCGGGGTGACGCCTTTCTTCATGGCCTCGCGCGCGGCCTCGCCGAAATAGAGCGTCACCTTGAGCATCTCGTACTGCTTCTCGAATGATGTATAGGTGTCCACTTCATGGAAAGCGTTCTGGTGGAGGAAGTCCTCCCTCAGGGAGCGCGCGACCTCGAGGGTCATCCGGTCGCCCGGGGAGAGGGCCTCGACGCCGACCAGTCTTACGATCTCCGCAAGGTCGGCCTCTTCCTGGAGAATCCTCATGGCTTCGCTCCTTAAGTCCACCCAGTCGGAGGCGACATTCTCGGTGAGCCAGGGATCCAGGTTGTCATAGTAGAGCGAATAGCTGTTGAGCCAGCTGATCGCCGGGAAGTGGCGCTTATATGCGAGATGATCCTCCAGGCTCCAGAAGACCTTGACCACGCGGAGCGTGGCCTGGACCACCGGGTCCGAGAGGTCGCCGCCCGGAGGGCTCACCGCTCCGACCACAGAGAGGGCGCCCTCTCTGTCCTCGCTTCCGATGCAGGTGACACGGCCGGCTCGCTCATAGAAGGCCGCGACACGGGCACCGAGATATGCCGGGTAGCCTTCCTCGCCGGGCATCTCCTCGAGTCGGCCCGAGATCTCTCGCATGGCCTCAGCCCACCTGGAGGTGGAATCCGCCATCACGGCCACGCTGTATCCCATGTCCCTGAAGTACTCGGCGATCGTGATTCCGGTGTAGACCGAGGCCTCCCTGGCCGCCACCGGCATATTGGATGTGTTGGCAATCAGCACGGTCCGCTTCATCAGAGGCTCGCCGCTCCTGGGGTCCTTTAGCTCCGGGAACTCAAGCAGCACGTCGGTCATTTCATTGCCGCGCTCGCCGCAACCGATATAGACGATGATCTCGGCGTCGGCCCACTTGGCCAGCTGATGCTGGATGACGGTCTTGCCCGAACCGAAGGGGCCCGGAACGCAGGCCGTGCCGCCCTTGCCCACCGGGAAGAAGCCGTCCACCACCCGCTGCCCGGTCGAGAGCGGAAGCACCGGGGCAAGTTTTTCCTTGTAGGGCCTTCCAATCCGGACAGGCCAGTACTGCACCATTGTGAGTTCCTTCGGCCCGTCTTCGGTCTCAAGTCTGGCAACCACGTCCTTCAAGGTGAAATCGCCTTCCCTGATCTCGGCGACCTTGCCCTTGACTGTGGGAGGAACCAGAATCTTGTGAACCACGAGCACGGTCTCCTGCACGGTGCCGACTACGTCGCCGGCCTGGACTTCATCGCCCTGCTTGGCCGTTGGAACAAAATGCCACTTTTTCTCGAAGTCAAGCGGCGGAACGTCCACCCCTCTGGTGATATAGTCCCCGACCTCTTCCCGGATAAGATCCAGCGGGCGCTGTATTCCGTCATAGATCGACTCGATCAGGCCCGGCCCCAGGGCAACCGATAGTGGAGCTCCGCTCGGGTAAACCGGTTCGCCGGCGCCGATGCCGCCGGTCTCTTCATATACCTGGATGGATGCAAGGTCTTCCCTCAGCTCGATGACTTCACCGATGAGACGCTTGTCGCTGACTCTCACCACGTCATACATCTTGCTTCCAGCCATGCCCTCAGCCACAACTAGTGGGCCAGCCACCTTGACGATCTTCCCCGGCTTGAGGTCTTCGGCCACGTCTAGAAACCTCCCTTTTGACTAATCAATCTGCATTATGTCCGTGCCCAAGGCACGCTTGAGCACCTGCGATAGTTTCTTAAGTCCTATCTTCTTTGAGCCGGCGCTCGAAGGAACCAGCACCACGCTTGGGAAATACTGCCTCGAGCTCTCGGCGATCACATCCGGGATCTTCTCCCCGACGTCTTCGGTTATGAATATGACTGCATGTTCGCGTTTGCGGATCAGGCCGGATACGGTCCGGCGCGCCTCGTCGGCTGAGGAGACCGGGAATGCGGCAAGGCCAAGGCCCTCGAAGGCAACGACCGTCGCTCGTTCACCGACCACTGCCAGGCGGCTCGTGTCAATCCGGCTAGTATCCATCGGGCATCCGCTCCTTTATGGCCTCGGGGGCCATGCCCCGCTCCTTGCCCCCGAAGATCAATCTCAGCACCCTGATCTCCGACTGCCTGGTCAGGGCATATACAAGCACCAGCTCCAGTCCGAAGGTGAAATAGCGGGATACCTTGAATAGTGAAACCAGGTTGTTCTCTATCTCGCGCTCCAGCGGAACCGACGATTCCTGCTTTTCCAGTCCCGCGCCGCCGAGCTCGATAACGTGACGGTACGGGGTAGACTCAAAGCGCTGGGTAATCTCATCAAGTCCCAGCGGAAAAGTCTCGGTATAATAGGATAGCGGCACCGTGCCGCCTTCGATCAAAAGCCCCCTGAGTCCGCGCGCCTCGAGTTCCAGGTAGCGCGCCCTGAGGAAGACTCTTATGTTCGCAAGGTCGATCCAGGTCCTGACGATGGTCTCGATATATGTGGCTCCGAAAGCATTGGCGCTCGCGAGGAAATGGGCGAACATCCCACTGTCGACAATCATGTCGGCCTCGCCTGGATCCATGCTGTTCTCATAGGCTTCCAGGGCTTGCTTCGCCACGGGAGCCAGCGGCTCAGGCAGGCGCTCCAGCCGATCTTCCTTGACCGGAGAAGCCACATCCTTGCCGGCATAGCGTCCGAAGTTCATGTAAAGATCCCCGAGATCCCGTCCCGAGACCTTTTCCCGCAAGGCCACCTTGAGATTGTGGAAATCATGCTTGAGCCTCAGCAGGTCGCTCACGCCCTGGTCATGGGAGAGATAGTCCACCAGGTCAAGCACCCTGCCCTCTTCGTTCGCAAGGAAGGCCTCATAGCCGCCGCTCTCGATCTCGTCCAGGTGCTGGGCATAGGAGGTGTCTGAGAGAAGCCGAATGACTTCTTCGGTATCGGCCGCCTCGGCCAGCCTTTCCAGCCTCTGCCTTCCTAAGAGCGTGGTCTCCATGGCGCGTATCCGCCCGGACGCATAGGCATAGCGCACATCATTGCTTGAGGCTGAGTGAGCGTGCAGAATCCTCATTGCCTGGCTCCGGCCTCCCCGCTTTCAGTCTCCCCGAACAGGATCCCGGCCACCCGGGACTCCACATCATCCCTCAGCATGGTCAGCAGGGTGTCGAAGCTCGAATTGCTCTCCGTCCTGCCCCTTCTCAAGATGAAACCGCCCCGCATATCGCGGGTCTCCTCCGAGAGCGTGATCTCGCCCTTCTTGCCGGTCTTCGAGATCTCGGCATTGAGGCTGTCTATGAAGGCCTTGTCGATTGCCTTCCTGTCGTCCGGGGCAACTATGATCTCCTCTGTTCCGGTCTCGATTGCCTTCAAGAGGAGCTCCCGGGTCAGCCCATAGCCTCCGGCGCGGTCCTTCTCCCTCAGATTCTCAAGGACCTTGTCGAAAACCTCTTCTATCAACCGGCCCTTCTCGGCCAGAACGGCTTTTCTTGCCTCCAGCTCTCTCAAGCTGGTCTGTCTCCTGATATGCTCCGCGGCGTCGGCTTCGGCCCTCGCCTGATACTGGGAGGTGGCCTTGTCTGCTTCGGCCTGGGCCTCGGCCCTTATGGCCCCGGCCTCCGCCTCGCCCTCCTCCAGGATCTTGCGGGCTTCCGCCTCCGCGTCGCTCAGTATTTTCTGCTTAAGCTTCTCAGCTTTGCCCATAACCGCGGCTCCAATGGGATTGAGTTATCGCTTAGATCTGAATCCCGTTAAGAATTAGAATTGTTGCCAGCAGACCGAAAATCGCATAGGTCTCGACCAGGGCCGAATGGATGATACCCTGAATCATGGCCTCAGGACGCTTGGCTGTGAGCTCGACGCCGGCGGCACTGGTGCGGCCCTGATGAATCGCTGAGAAGAGGCCCGCAACCGCGACCGGAAGAGCGGCGAAGAAAATCTGCCAGCCCTGCCACATGGTAAGGGTGCCCCCACCCGCGCCGAAGAAGCCCAGCTTCATGAGCACGAGAAATGTTCCAAGCAAACCGTAGATTCCCTGGGTCCCGGGCATGGCGACCAGGATCAGGACTCGTCCGAACTTGCTCGGGTCCTCGCTTAAGACCCCGTTGGCGGTTTGAGCGGCAGTGGCGATGCCGATGGCAGAGCCGGTGCCCGCCAGAAACGCAGAGATCGCAGCGCCTAAGATCGCGATCGCCAGTCCTATCGGATCCATCTATTCTCTCCCTCCTGCTTGAGCATTAACCCTCAATGATTGTTTCCTAGTTCGATTTCTCAACGAGTCTTGTATAGCGCAGTTCCTTCTTGAACGGTCTGAAAGGCCTTCCACCTCCTTCAAAGAACTTGGGATAGAACTCAACGTACTGGAGACGAGCCGAATGCACGAAACCTCCCAGCGCATTGACCGCTATATTGAAACTGTGGCCCCCGACCAGCACCAGGATCATGGCCGGGATGCCGATTACGGGAATGTCTTTGGCTATCAGAGCCACCACATTGATCACCATCGCGATGCCACCGGTGGCCATCCCCAGGGCCAGGAGCCTGGTATAGGAGAGGATGTCTCCCAGCGATGATGTGGCCACATTGTAGAGCTTGTATATGCCCGCGCCCATCCTGACCGCGGGGTTCTTCGATACCCTGTTGGTGAAGCCGATCATGCCGAGCGCAGCCACGATGGCCAGCCACTTGATGCCAGGCATATAGGATTCCGGCACCTTGCCCATCTTGATAAGCCCGATCAGGAGGGCCGACCACAGGAGGATGATCCAGGTGATCTGATCGAAAATCCCGGCCCAGATGTCCTTGCGCTTGAAGTCCTCCACCATCTTTATGGCGAGCCCGAAGGTGATCTGGATGAAACCAAGAGCTATGGCCCAGGCGAACATGGTCATGGGCTCTTCGAGCGGATCGAATTGCATCAGGGCCTGCCGCATCTTGCCCACCCAGGCAAGCCATGACGGGAGTATATCGGGGGTGACACCGAACCAGCCGCCCGTTATGGCGCCCATCACGATGGTCATGATGCCGCCGGCGAAGCCCAGCCAGAGGATCTTGCGCCCGACCTGGAGATACTTCATCAGCAGAAGCGATAGCGCCACCAGCACGATGCCGTATCCGGCGTCGGTTATGCAGAATCCGAAAAAGAGCGCGAAGAACGGCCCGGCCAGCGGCGTGGGGTCCACCTCCCTGGCATGAGGCATCCCGTACATCTCGGTTATCACCTCGAAGGGCTTCATCACCGGCTTGTTCTTTAACTCGATCGGAGGCTCCTCACCCTCCTCGGGCTCGATCCTCATCACCTCCGCCGAATCCACCACACGCTCCACATCGCCTGAGAGGCGCCCGAACTCATCCGCCCTGATCCAGCCCTGCATCAGGCCCACACGCTCTGTCGCTCCCAGAAGGCCCTCGGCCGATATCCGGCGGGCTTCCTCGACAAAATGGTCGTGAGCTATCATCAGATGAGGCTTGTGCCGCACGAGCTCGGCACCCTTTGCCGCCAGGTCTTCGATTTCGCTGTCGATCTCCGCGATTTCCTGCCGGGTGCCGGCAATCAGGTCGCTCGGAAGCCCCTTGAGATTCTCGAAGGTCTGTACCTCGAACTCGCTCCTTCTAAGGACCTCCTGGACTGCCTCCTCTTCACTCATATGGTAAAACACCACTGTCTGGCTTTCCTGCTTGTCGCCCGAGACGACGGCGACATCCGCAGTCTCACTCGCATCGGAAAGAGCGAGGGAAAGCTCTTCGGGTGTTATTCTTCTTGTGATACCGGCGACAATGCCCGTGTCGGCGCGGGATGCTATGTCTTCCAGGGGCGCGTCCAGGTCCTGCCAGGGCCGGAGTCTCTCTATGAAGGCCAGAAGCTGGTTGCGCCTGGTCCTGAGCTCGGTCCGCCTGGCCTCGAGATCGCCTATTTCCTTCACCGCCCCGCCGAAATCGAAACTCTCGGCTATGCCCTTGAGGTCTCCATCACTCACGAGGACCTTGCCGCCTCCCAGGCCGCTGAGCATCCCGCCTTTTTCCTCGAACTCCGAGACATCGTCGATGGCCCGCCTTATATCGCCTGCGGTCCTCTCGGCCTCCCCGGCGCCCGAACTCTCGGCTATCTCGATCTCGTCCGCCAGGGCGGTCTCCTTGAGATCCAGGATCTCCACGGAGCCCTTGTCCTGAAGCAGCCCCAGCAGATCATCCCGGGCGGCCCGGGGAAAGAAGATCGCGATCTTCTGCATTGCGGTGAGGGCCATGCTACTTGAGTATCCTTTCGATTACGAAGTCCACGGCTTTCCCGACATTGCCCGAAGAGGATTCGATCACGCGCTTGCGGGTCTCGTCTTCCTCGGCAGCTATGGCTGCGATCTTCGCGTCGGCTTCCGTCTGGGCATTGGCCACGGCCAGCTTGACTGCCTCTTTGCCGTCGGCATGGGCCTTCTCGATGATCTTCCGGGCCTCCTCTCTGGCCCCGGCGACGATGTCCGCACGCCTCTTGCGCGCCTCTTCGAGGATGCCCGACGCTTTTGATTCGGTCTCTCTTATGCCGTCAATAATGTCTTTAACCATACCCTACCCCCATGGCCAAACCAGGAAATGGGCGAAAATAGTCCCCTCAAGATAAAAAAACGATGGCCTAGAGCCTTGTATTTTTACTACGCCGGAGGGCCCCAAGTCAAGCTGTTTAGACCCCGGAATTCACGGCGGGACGTATGTTCGGGGGAGCCCGGGGAAGAGGCGTCACGCGGGGCCTGGCGGGAATGGGAGATCTTGACATTCAAGGTGCCAATATCCTCTTCGGGGCGGCAGGAACCTATTCAGGGCAGCAGGAACTTCCGGGTATCGCTGGCGAAGGAATTGCTCACCCTCGCGAAATAGATCCCCGGGGCCACGTCGAGGCTGTCAGAGTCGGTGCCGTCCCAGACGGCATTGTAGATGCCCGGGGGCATGTCCATGTCATGGATCCTGGCCACCTTGCGGCCCGCGATATCATATATCAGGAAGGTGACCCGGTCGGTCACCGTGGTGAAATAGGTGAATTTGAAGTCGCTCCGTCCAGGGCCGCCCTCACCTGCCGGCTCCTCATCCTCCGCCACCCGGGCCACGTCCTCACCCAGCGGCGGCTCATCCGCGGAGGCCAGCAGGCCTATCTCATCTCCCGATTCGTCCCCCGGCCAGTAGCCGCTGATCACATGGGCGCAGTCGGTCCCCTCAAATGGCTCGCCGGTCGCCAGCACACCGCTCAGGGTGAGGGGAATGGTCTGGCCGGCCTGATCCTCGAGCGCCAGGGCATCGACCAGATCTCCTATCTGGAAGCTGAATTCCAGGTCGTCGAGCCCGTCGCCCCGTCTCTTGTGGCAGGCACAGAGCCCGCCGATCAGCGGGGTGCCGACATCGGCATAGGCCCATCCAACCGGGCTTGCCTCCCCGTCGATGCCATCCCGGGAGATTCTCACCGTGGCCGGGTCGATCCTGAAGACCTCGAAGTCCACAGTGCCCAGCACCGCGATCGGTATCGTGAGCGCGCTTTCAAGCCTCAGGTGGTTGGGGCAGAGCCCGGGCCGGATATCGATATTGACCGCTATGGGGACCCGGCCGGTTGCTCCGGCTTCATCTGCGGCCGGCCCGGCATCTTCGGCAAGCGCCTCGGCGAGGGCTCCGGAGACAGCAAGAGCCATAGTAAGGAAGAGAATCGTGATGACTCCCTGCCGAGAACTCCCGGCCAGGGTTGACAAAACCTGTCTGAATCCGCTCATCGACTCACTCCGGAACCAGCTTCCACATGGAATTATACCAAATCCAGGGGATATCGTTCCGGGAAATACGGAGGGGCCGCCCTGAAATCTCCTAACGGATGACCGC
>JASFOL010000031.1:0-8292 GCA_050116545.1 bacterium
GCCCAATATTCCAAGAGGTAACCTGGTAGCATGATCCTCTGGAAGATCAATGTACATCGAGCGCAGCACCTCCAGGACAACCCGCGAATAATTGAGTGATTCAAGTAATGTGACCGTGAGCTCGATGGCCTTGCGATGGTCTTCAAGGGCGTCAGCCCCATAGTAGGGTACGGCAACATCGTGCAGATATGCCGCATTGGTGATTATCAAACGTTCCCTGTCGGGCAGCTTCATCCTTCGGCAGAGTTCATCCGCAAGTCTTGCGACCCGGATACTGTGGTTAACGGGCAACTGAGCCTTGGAGGACAGCAGGGAAGTAAGCAAGTCGATGTTCTTGAGAAAAAGATCGCCCTCAACCGCCGGGTCGACATCAAAGAACAGGGATGAAACATTATCGTAGCACCGGACGAGCGTAGCAGGCGACAATCGGCGCACTCTGTCGACGAGGTCGCTACCGTCGCCCAATGTCGAGTTTCGGATGAAGACCGAATGGAATCTTCTGTCCTCAAGGGTGTCTATCACCTTGTTCGCTGAATCGGTTACCGCAACCTCATAGTCATAGGCCTCGAGCAGCGACTTGACCATATGCACTTGTTCCTCATCGGATACAAGGAGCACCGCGGGCTTGCTATTTTCATATGCCTCGACATCCACGCCGAGGTAGTTCCTGGATATGGCAGCATCCAAGGCCACCTGGGCGGCGACGTGCAGCTCTATAGAAGCGCCCGAGGAGACAAAACCGAGTTCCCTGGCCAGGCTCTCATCTGCTGGGTCTTCGCAGGCTACCTTGAGAACGTTCTGGTCCGAGTCGTACTCGAACGGCATGACCTTGCGCGCCAGCGCAACGTCCTTGGGAACCATTTCAATCACGCTGCGGTGGATGTTCATTGAACCCAGCACTATGCCCGGGCGGTTCATCTGGGCGGATAGCGCGTCCACCAGCCCTGCCTCGTCTATATTGCCGTGGCGCACCAGGTGGGAACCAATCTTCCCGCCTTCCTCTCTCTGGGAAAGCAGGGCCTGTCTTATCTCTTCTTCAGTTATCAGGCCCTTTTCAAGCAGGATCTCATCTAGTCTCTTTGTGGAGTTTTCGCCTTCCATCTTGCCCCCCTTATGACTTGCTGCGTCCCGGCGGAGTTCTCTTGTCAGCAGATGTCAATCTCAGGAAGAGGCCGTTGTTTCTATTGGCCGGCAAGACTCCCCATTGTCATTTACGATCCTTAAATATAGGTTTCAGTGCAAATATCGGCATTAGACGCACAGGCTTGACTGATTTCGAGCGCAAAAACCTGGATTACATCCAGCGGATCTCTCCGATTGTCCGCCTAATCTAAAGCGCGGTTCGCTAAATCACAGGAAAGGCTCAAGCCCCTGGTAATTCCATGCCGATATCAATAGTATAAACCTCTCTGCTAGATCACCCGACCTGCTAACAACGGAGCCAGACGTGCGCCAGGAAGTTAGCCAAACGGTGGGGCAAGGCCAGGTCGCGTCAATCTTGAAGCGATTGGCGGCCGTGCTCAAGAACATGAAAACCTATGAGCCGGACAGTCCGGTGATTGAGAAGTCACTAGAAATTCTCATGACCAGCCTCACCGAATTCCTGAGCGAAAGCGAGTCTCTCACCCTCCTGGTCAAAGAGGACACCATATCCTACGGTGACAGCGTCTGCTACAGATGTGAGGACAAGACCGACTGCCTCGCCTTTGCCCTGTTCCGGGACGGAATCAGGCTGCTCACCTTCAGAAGAGGCCTGTCCGCTCGCGAAGTCCGTGAGTTTGCACGGGCGGTCAACGAAGCAAGAAAGGCAGATCCATATCAGGCGGATCTTGTAACCATCCTTTGGGAGAAGGACCTCGCAAATATCGGTTATCGCGCGGTCGACGCCTACCTCGAGGAAGACGAAAGGCAGACCATAAGAGACCTGGCCCTGAAGTGCACCGAGTCCCAGTCGGAGAAAGAGCCGGAGGGAGGCATCCTGAGTCCCGAAACCGTATTCAACGAACTCGGGCTCTCAATAGACGGGAAGACAGCCTCGGCCGGCCGTAGGCCGAGATCCGTAAATGAGATGGACTCGCGGGATCTCATTCAGGAGATGCTTGAGGAAGATGAGACCAATCTCCTCAAAAGATGCAGCGAAATATGCGCAGAGATCGCGAACACTTCAGACACGGATGAGATGTTCAACAGCGTGGTCAGCCACCTGGGCAGGATATGTGAGTCCATCGTCTCATCCGGGGACTTCCTTTCAGCCTGTTCAATTGTATCGGATCTGCGGCTGCTCGCCAGCGACGAAGAAACCTCGGCTGCCAGGCGGGCGAGCATTATGGATACGATTTCGATGCTGGGCGAAAGACGGGCAATAAGATCGATAGGCGATCAACTGGGTGGCCTGAACGAATCCCGGCTGGAAGAGGTCTTCGCCTACCTCGCGCTGATGGCGCCGACCGCAGTAAAGCCGCTATGCGACCTGCTGGCGGAATCTGAAGAGAAGAAGGTGAGATACCTGCTGTGCAGGGCCATTTCGATCGCGGCACGTACAGAACCCGACCGGCTTCGCCCGTTCATGAATGACCAGAGATGGTTTGTGGTGCGCAATATGGTCATGATAGCCGGCATGATAGGGGGCCCCACCGTGATACCCCTGCTGCGTCTTGCGGCATCCCACCGGGAGGCAAGGGTCAGGAAGGAGCTTGCCCGTTCCCTGGGACGGGCCCGGAGCGAGGCGGGTCTGGACCTCCTGAGGGACTTCCTCCAGGACGAGAACAAGTCAGTGAGACTTGCGGCGATATCGGCCTTGCAGGAGATAGGAAGTGATCAGGTGATGAGCGTCCTCGAAACCGTGATGCTTGACGAATCCTTTGGCAAGAGACCGAAGGATGAGAAGCGGGAAATAGCGGTCGCATACGGTTCCCTGGGCATGAAGAGCTTCGACCTGCTCAAGTCGATAATCACCGGTGAGGTCACAGGCTACGATGATGAGACCCGCGCCAGTGCGGTATACGGCTTGGCCAAGATAGGTAACGGTGAGTGCCTGGAGTTCCTGAAAGGCCTGCGGGGGGCGGCCGGCGATTCGACCAGGCAAGCGGCGGCAGAGGCAATAGTCGACATAGAGGCCTACCAGGATCTGAAGGGGTACCATGCTGAACGAACCGGGTAACAGATCTCTTGACGATAAGGAAGTACAGGGCCACCAGATGGCCAAGGAACTCATCGGCAAACTGTACGTCCTCGTACGGAGCGCAAGTACCCATGACAGAAACAATGCCTTGATGCAGAACTCGGCCCGGGCAGCGCACGAGGCCCTGGCAAGACTGCTGGAGCACGGTGACACAGTCAGGTTCGACGTCGCAAGCGACTGCATATTCTTCAATAGTGTCAGGCTCAGAACTGATGTCGCCAGTTCCAAGACATTCAATTTCCTGATCAAGCATATGAAGGCGGGGCGAGTGAGAGCGATCATCCTGGACGAAGCCGCCGACGTGGAGGATCTCGTCAGCCTCGCAGCCGTCTTTGCCAGGGTCAATGCGAAATCCGATGAAACGCCCGAGGATCCCTTCAAAGAGATGATGCGCCTGCTGCAGCTTGAAGGGACAGCCGGCGTACACCTGGAGGAATGGAAGAAAGACCTGGAGGCGTTCTCCGAGAACAGCGCGTTGATGGCGCCAACCAAGGAAGAGGCAAAGCACTCCTTCTTCTCCGCTCTCCACATCGTGAGGGAAGCCGTCAAAGGCGGGATATCAAGGGGCTCTGTAAATCCACGGAAGGTCAAAAGGGTGGTGGAGTCTGTGGTGGACAGCATCCTCTCCAATGAAGAGTCTGTGCTGGCCCTGACGTACATAAGGGATTACGACGAGTTCACCTATCATCACTCCCTCAATGTCTGCGTATATTCGATAGCGCTGGGTAACCGGCTGGGCATGCCAAAGTCGGCATTGTGTGAGATAGGCATATCAGCCCTCTTCCACGACATCGGCAAGACCTATGTGCCTATCAGGATCCTGAACCAGGTCGGGCAGCTGACTGACCAGGATTGGCGGATGGTCCGGAGGCACACCAAGACCGGGGTGCAGATTCTAACCCAGTTCAAGAAGCTCGACAGGATAACTCTGCGGGCGATGATGGTGGCATTCTGTCATCACATGAACCTTGACCGGACTGGCTACCCGATATCATCAAGAGTGATCAATCCCGACACATTCAGCAGAATCGTGAGAATCGCCGACGTATATGATGCCCTGACGGGGGCCAGGCCATACAGGGTTAAACCGTTTTCGCGCAGCCAGGCTCTCGAGGTCATAAGAGAGAAGTCGGGCAAGGAGCTGGACCCGGTCATCTGCACCATATTTGAAGACGTTATAGGTGTCTTGCCGGAGAAGACAGCTGCGACCGATGCTGCGGGCGGGCCGGAAAGCAAGGCTGTGCCCGAGCCTGAGAGCAAAGCCGGCAAGGAGAGCACCTGCCTCACAGGTGTTACGAGCTGAGTCACTCTTCGCTTCACTCTGCCTAACTTCCCAGATAAGGGCTTGAACTCGGTAGGCTCCGGCCGATCTTGGTGGCGGGGCTGGATTTGAACAATCTATCTTTATGTTATGAATCCAACAATCTTCTGGGCAGTCTGGTGCAGTTGCTTGGGGGAATGTCATAGTGGACCTTCACCCGTTAAATTGACCCACCGGTAATGCGAGTTTTCTGCAGAGCCCAAAGGGTACTCTGCCAGAACCGATTCTGACGCGGTAAATGGTCGGACCCCATGACTGCGTCAGGTTGTATTCAGGTCTTTTGGCTCTATCAGACCAGAGATGGGGTATCTCCATGCCTGCGCTGCTGGCTGGATTCGAGTCAGCGATCCTCGGGCTATGAACCCAACGGTCTTCAGAGATGAGGCCTTCGGCTGCATGGGGTCACGACAACCCCACCCTCACGCAAAGCGAGGCCTCCGACAATCCGGGCGGTTCAAGAGCCCTTGGACAGAGGTGAGGGTGGGCATTCAGATTGATCCTCTTAAGGAAGTGCGGTCACAGCCGCCGCCTCATCTTTTCCGGCGGACAGGGCGGCGATTCACCCTGCGCTTGCGGCCCTCGGGTTTCTTCTGACATGGAGTGCGGGGCACATTGCTGAAGCGTCTGCCCGGAATCTCAGGGTGCTCCGATAATGATATGGACATCCTGATCAATCTCTCAATACCCCGGACATCTCTCTCCTGGTCCGGCGTGGCCAGGGAAATGGCGCGCCCTTCCATTCCGGCTCTCCCTGTCCGGCCTATCCGGTGAACGTAACTTCCCGGATCGTCGGGCAGGTCATAGTTTATAACCAGCTCGATGCCGTGCACGTCTATTCCCCGCGCGGCGATGTCGGTGGCCACGAGGATCCGGTACTTGCCCGACTTGAAACCGGTGAGCGCTTCCTTCCGCTGGGCGAGCGACCGGTCCGAGTGGATCTCAACTGCGGCTTTCCGGGCCTTCCTCAGAGACCGGGCTACCTGCCTCGCCCGTCTCTTGGTTCGTGTAAAGAGAAGCACCGGGCCCTTATAGCGCTCGAGCAACCTCTCCAGCAGGGGCCCCTTGGAACCTTTCTCCACCACGAACACTTCATGGGAGACACCCTCGGCCGCGCTCCCGGAAGGGGCGATCTCGGTGTGCACCGGAAGGCGCATGTGTGCAGAGGCCATCTTCACTATCTCAGTAGGCATGGTTGCCGAGAAGAGCATCGTCTGGCGGTCCCTTGGTATAAACCTCACTATCTGCTCGATCTGTGGAGCGAAACCCATGTCCAGCATGCGGTCGGCCTCGTCCAGGACGAGAACCTGCACGTCGTCAAGGCGCAGGTGACGCCGGCCCAGAAGATCTATCAGACGGCCGGGTGTGGCGACCAGGACGTGGGGTTGCTGCTTAAGAGAAGCTACCTGCCGGCCCATAGACTCACCTCCTATAAGCACTGCCGACCTCATATGCAGCGCCAGGGTGAATGGCTTGAGGGCTTCCCTGATTTGAATGGCCAGCTCCCGGGTCGGGGCGAGCACCAAGGCTTTGCCCTTCTTCTTCGCCAGGTGCTGTATCATCGGAATGCCGTATGCGAGGGTCTTGCCCGTTCCGGTCTGCGCGATTCCGATGACGTCCTTGCCGTCGATAGCTATCGGAATGGCCTTTTGCTGAATGGGGGTCGCTGTCTTGTAGCCCAGGGTGTCGATCTTGTCAAGAAGCCTGGGCGCGATCCCGAGGCCGTAGAAACTGTTCTGTGTTGAATTCATGTTTTCACCTTATCTCTGTTATTACTATCATGGACTGCTGGCCTGCCGGCGGGAGCGTCCCAAAGCAGGACGGTTCTCGCTGGTATAGGCAGCAGATCGCTTTCTCGCCCTTCAAAACATCTGTGTTGACAGTCCTCCCGGAACATGGTATTCGCGTAAGGTCCGTTGAGGGAGGAGGGCAGATGACCAAACCGTCGAAAGCCAAGATGATCATCGGCATCGTCATAGGCGCTCTCGGGGTGTTGATCGCGTTCCAGAACCTGGGACCGGTGGACACCCTGGTGCTGCTGTGGCGGTTCACCATGCCGCACGCAATCCTGCTCTTGATCATGCTGGGGGCAGGTTTCGTCCTGGGCGTTACACTCACTGTGATGCTCGGGGCCAGGTATCTGAGCGAGTGAAGAAAGGGCCCGCGTAAGGGCCCTTTCGTATCTGGCTCACGCGACAGGTATATTGTCACGTGATCTCAGCTTATTGGTGTTTACCAGGAACGGCCTCCGCCCCCGCCACGCCGGGGCTTGTCACTCCGGGGCCTTGCCTCGTTGACGGTAAGCGCCTGACCCTTAAGGTCTGCTCCATTTAGTGCCGTCATAGCGGCACGGGCCTCATCGTTCTTCGGCATCTCGACGAAACCGAAGCCACGCGATTGCCCCGAGAACTTGTCTGTGATGATATTTGCGCTTGTCACGTCACCGTGAGCCGCAAAAGCCTGCTGCAGATCGTCCTGATTGACACCATCCGCCAGATTGCCTACATAGATATTCATTCTAGTCTCCTATTTGCCTGAACAGTTATACGAGGTCTGGACCTTCAGCCGGCCGGATGGATTGCTCAGCCGCATCTCCATCGAATCCGGCGGGCCTTGAGTTCTCACGAGCGCAGAGCTGTTCACCTTGGTCTTTCTAACAGACTCCCTTGCTTCGTACTTCTTGATGCTTCCAATGCTCCCAGATTCGAGCCTGATCACCTCCACGCCTTCCAAACCTGGCAAGTACCGCACCATGCGGCTGATTCTTCTCACAATCTAAACTCTAACCGGCAGTGAAATCGTATCCGGACCTCGCTTGAGTGAACCCGGCGGCGCTGTCCGCATGAGTTGATCCAGAGGAGGTTCTTCATGAGTTCCCTTTTCGCCGCCCGGGCGACCGGAAGACGCCATGGGTCTGATCTCAGCCCCCGGGGCCATCAATGCGGCCCCACCGTGCTTAGAGGATATGCAGTTCACAGATTCTCCGGAGGTGATACCCGTACACCGCAAGTGCCAGCGCAATCGGGAACGACCTGGGGCGGCGGAAGAGGGTCCATCCTAGCAGATGCCAGTAATGAAACCGCTCCTTTCCGAAAATGCCCAGATGGCAGACCGATCGAATGAACGCCAGGAGGTGCTCGAAGCTCCACGGGGGCTTTATCTTCGGTGGCTGATACTCCCGCAGGAAAGTCCTGACCCGCTCGTAGAAGGGACTGGGCGAGTATATGCGCCGCAGCACGTGCTTGTAGCCATCGTGCAGCGTATCGGAGTCCATGACGGGGACTATGTTGGTCGTACCATCGACATTGTCGCCGGACATCTGCTCAAGAAGCCGCCCTGCTCGACTCAGACGCTCGTGAAGCCGCGTGCCCGGCGGGGCCTGAAGCAGGCCGACCATCGCCGTGACGATCCCGCTCTTCTGGATAAAATCAATCTGCCGCTGAAAGATACCGGGGGTATCATTGTCGAAACCCACGATGAAACCTCCGTGCACCTGCAATCCAGCCCGCTGCATGCGTTTCACGTCTGCGATGAGGTCGCGGTTCATGTTCTGTTTCTTGCTGCATTCAGCCAGGCTGTCATCATCCGGTGTCTCGATCCCTATGAATACGGTCCGAAAGCCTGCTTCCACCATCATGTGCATAAGGTCGTGATCGTCGGCCAGGTCTATCGAGAGCTCGGTGCAGAACACCACACCCTTCTTTTCCTTCCTCCATTCAATGAGCGCGGGCAAAAGCTGGGACTTGAAATACGCCTTATTCCCGATAAGGTTGTCATCCACGAAGAAGATCTC
>JASFOL010000032.1:0-8242 GCA_050116545.1 bacterium
GGTGGCCGCGAGGATCGCCCCGGTGGAGGGAGCTGGCACTCAGGGAAATGCCGCACAGGGAAATGCCGCAGGCGCGGAGGCGAACAACCTCTCTGGTCCCGGCCCGGCCACAGGCCTTGTGGAAGAGTTCCGGAACCGGCCGCTTGGCGACCTCATCGGTCTTGCCTCATCTCCCGACCGCTTCAAGGCCTCCCTGGGAGTCGCGGCCTTAAACGCCGCTCTTTCCGCAGGCCGGCGCACGGCCCGGCCCAGGTCATCTGCCATACCGAGAGCCGGGGGCAAGACCGTGGCGGTGATAGGAGACTTCACCTTCATAGAGGACCTGAGGCGGATCGCCGACCGGGTGATAATGATCCCCCCGGATCCCGACGCGCCGGCGGGGCTTGATGCAGTTCCTCGCCGGGACGGACCCGTGCAAGCGCCGGATGAGGCCCTTGCCGGGGCGGACATCGCCATAGTCCGTGGCTCCACACTCATGGCCGGTACGCTCGAGTCCTGGCTTGACCGCGCCGCTCACTGTTACACCGTGGTCTACGGCCCGTCCACACCGCTCTCGCCCGTGCTTTTTGATTACGGCGCGGACCAGCTGGTAGGCATCACTGTCGGCATAGATGATGTCGCCGCCGGCTGGATAAAGGAGGGGCGTGATAATCTCCTGGCCTGCCCCGGAATCAAGTCTGTGGTGATCGGCCGGGATCAAAGATAGGAGCGCTAGGGATCATCGGCCGGGATCATGAGGCGGGATCAGCGATAGGAGCGCCCGTGTTCATCGGCCGGGATCAGCAGTCGAGGTAGAGCTCGATCTCATAGGGATGCGGATGCCGCATCACCGGCCGTACCTCACGCTCATACTTGAGCTCGATCCAGGTCTCTATAAGGTCCTCGGTGAAGACCCCGCCCTTCAAGAGGAAGTCATTGTCAAGCCTCAGGGCCTCAAGCGCCTCTTCGAGCGAGAAAGGCACAGCCTCGATCCCCTTCTGGCCAAGGTCCGCCAGTCCGAAGATGTCCATATCATATGGACCGAAGCCCTCGGCCTCGGGATCGATCTTGTTTTCGATCCCGTCCAGCCCCGCCATAAGCATGGCAGTGGCCGACAGATAGCAGTTGGCCGAAGCGTCTGAAGGCCGGAACTCGATACGGGCCCGTTCGACTGAACCTATGTCCATCGGTATCCTGACGGCCGCGCTCCGGTTGCCGATAGCGAAGACGAAACATGTGGGCGCCTCAAATCCCGGCACCAGGCGCTTATATGAATTGGTGCTGGCACAGGCCAGGGCCAGAAGCGCCCGGCCATGCTTAAGGATGCCGCCGATATAGTACATGGCCGGCTTGCTCAGATTGCCGTATCCACCCTTCTTGTAGAAGATGTTCCTGTTCTTCTTTATGAGGTTCTGGTGGAAGTGCATCCCGTTTCCCGGCTGCCCATAGACGGGTTTCGGAAGGAAGGTCGCGAACAGGCCGTGGCGGGCCGCGACCGTCTTGATCAGGTACTTGCCGATCATTATCTGGTCGGCCGTCCGCTTCAGGGGGGCAGGCCTCACCTCGATCTCGCACTGCCCGGCGGAGCCCACCTCATGATGGGCATACTTGACCGCGATGCCGGCCATCTCCATCTCATGCACCATCTCTGAGCGGAGTCCCACAAGCCGGTCGCAGGGCGGAATGGCATGATATCCGCCCTTTGAGGCTATGAACGGAAAGCTCTTGCTGTTGGATTCCGGGTCGATCCCCGCCTCGAGTGACTTGACCGAGTAGCCCGTGACCGCAGGCAGCCCGAGTAGGCGGATCTCATCGAAGACATTGAATTCGAGCTCTGGCATGAAGAAGGCCTGGTCGGCTATGCCCGACTTAGCCAGGTAGCGCTCGGCGCGCTCCGCCACCCTCCTGGGGTCGCGGGCGAACGGCTGCCTGGTATCGGCTTCTATACAATCGCATATGAAGCTGACCGCAGAGGTGGTGCCGACTTCCTCAGCAAAGAAGGCCTTTGGATCCGGTATCAGGCTGAGGTCGCCACTTTCCAGCCGGGTGAAGCCCGGGATACTGGAGCCATCGAAGTTGACACCCTTGCTGAAGAGCTCCGGTCCGAAATTCGAGGACGGAAGACCAACCTGATGCCATCGTCCCAGCAGGTCGACAAACTTGAGGTAAACGTCCTGCGCACCCGTCTTCTTGATGAATCCCATAGCCTTGCTGACATCAGCCTTCTTTGCCATGTTCATCCTCCTCGACTAAGGAGTATCAGAAACCCAGCAGCCAGGCAAGCCTGGCGTGCAGCTCTGTATTGTGCATGACGCCCGTGAAGCGCCGGGCGCCCGGCCCGGATGCGAAAACCGGCACCATCGTGGCCGTGTGATGCCCGGATATCCACTGCAGAAACTCCGAGTCACCCTCATCTATCTTATCCAGGGCGCCGTAATGCGGATACGAATAGCTGGTCCCGGTGATCGCCGGCCCACCGCATTCATGGTCGGCGGTCACTACGATCGCCATCGTGGAATCCGCTTCCTGGTAAGTCATTGCCCGCCCGATCGCCTCGTCGAAAGCGAACAGGTCGGCAAGCGCATCCTCGATTGAATTCTCGTGCTCGGCATGGTCTATCCGGCCGCCTTCGACCACCAGTACGAAGCCGTCCGGGTCATCATCCAGGAAATCTATGGCCCTGCTCATCATATCCGCCACCGACGGCACCTGCGCCTTGTCCCGGTCCAGCTCAAAGGGCATGACATCGCGAGAGAAGAGCCCCAGAAGGCGTCCCTGGCCTACGGACTCAGATCTCGCGGCGACTTCAAGCTCCCCGGCGGTGAAGACCACCTGAAAGCCCCGTTCCCTGGCGGTCTCCACCAGGTCCCTGCCGTCGCTTCGTTTGCCTTCGGGCGGAGGCTGAAAGAACATGCGGCCGCCACCCAGCACCACATTCGCGCTGCCTTCAACTATCTGTGCCGCTATGTTTTCGTGCTCCTCACGAGATCGAACATGAGCCAGGAAGGAAGCCGGTGTCGCATCCGTAACCGATGTTGTGGTCACAACGCCGACGGCTTTCCCCTCCCAGACGGCAATCTCGAAGAGGTTCTGCAGGATGCCGCCGTCCGGCGCCATCCCGACCACGCCATTATTGGTCATCACGCCGGTGGCCAGGGCCGTGCCTGAGGCCGCCGAATCCGTCACCAGCCTGTCGGCCGAATAAGTGCTGACAAGGCCTGCCGCGCCCTGATTGGCCAGCCTGGTCATATTGAGCGGGGCTCCCCTTTCCTTCTCTGCCACCAGAAGCGCTATGCTCGTGATCTGGACCCCCATGCCGTCTCCGATAAAGAGGATCATGCTGCGCGCCGGGGCCCCCGCGCCGATACTGCCATCCGTCCCGGAAGAGGAGCCGGCAGCGGCCCATGCCCCGGAGTCACCCG
This sequence comes from bacterium, assembly GCA_050116545.1. GTDB lineage: Bacteria > Arandabacterota > Arandabacteria > Arandabacterales > Arandabacteraceae > JAUVJV01. The sequence goes on from JASFOL010000032.1 coordinate 3,402, forward strand.
CAATCCCGGGGACGCATATGGCAAGGGACAGCAGGGTTGTGAGCAGGACTGCAGGCAATGTCTTCTTCATCTCGACTCTCCCGTCAGGCTGTTTATCGTGGCGGCAAGATCACGCGCCACCTTCTCGATCTCCGGGCTCAGTCCCTCTCCCACCTCGGAGCGCCTGGGCTGGATCGCCAGGAAATAGGTCCTCGCGCCGGTCTGCTGCTCGATGAAGTTGGCGAACAGGGTGAGAATGGCATCGTGGGTCGAGAAACCGCCGCCCTCTATCGAGTCCTTATCGATCATCCTGATCTCGCCCGGCTCTCCGCTGAACTGAGCGGAGTCAATAATCACCACCTTCTCAGGTGAATAACCCGCGATCACTCCCAGGAAGTTCTCGGGGGTCTCTCCGCAGTTGACCACCTTGACCCGCTCCGACGGTGTGATCAGGCCCGCTATGAAGGGCCCTACGCCGTCATCACCGCGCATCTCATTGCCTATACAGGCCATCACCACGCGGCCGGAGAGCATTTCGGTCAAGAGACTATTGTCCATAGCAAATCCCCATGGCGAAGGAGGGTGAAATACGACCTTTGTTCCCGGAGAGAGGCCTATGCCTTCAGCTGCACCTTGCGCCTGCACTTGGCGCACAGCATCCTGATTACATCATGCCTGCCCGGATCGAGCTCCTGATCCCGGGGTGGGACCTCTTCCATGACCCTGGCATCCCTGAGAGCCGAGAGTATCAGCGTGGGATTCGAGTATGCAAGCGGGCCCAGTTTGTCGGTGACCCACCTTATATGGTCGGCGGTGCCGATTATGTCACCGCACACTTCGCAAAGAACCAGGTCCTTCTCGATCTGGGTCTTGGCCAGGCTTCGGTCGAAGTACACCAGGTGATCGTAGGTGTTCCCCAGCTTGATGCCCTTCTCGGTGATGCAGTGAGCCTCGCACTGGCCGCACTGGATGCACTTATCATAGTAGAGAGTGATGGTCCGTTTCTTGGTTTCGATATCGTCCGTGACGGTGATGTCATTTGCGGGGCATACCGCGGCGCACCCTCCGCATCCAACACATTCTTCCTCATCATACGTGGGCTTGCCCCGGTGCCGCGGAAACGCCTCAGAAGGTTTCGCCGGAAACGGCAAAGTGTACGGTCCGGTGAACAGCGCTGTCAGGGCCTCCTTGAGTACCCTCGGCTGGAGTACGCATATTAACTTCATTTCGCCTCCCCACTATGTGACTTGATCTCCTCCGCCCTATCTTTGAATTTATCGACCACGCTCTTTTCCCAGAGTTTCACTCCCGAAAGGTACGCTCCCCTGGCCAGGGCATGGGCTCCTGTCGGTGATGTGATCAGCACGAACACCGCGCAGAGCCCGGCCTTTATCGATATCGCCGGGTCGGCGGTAACAATGGCGGTTCCGGCCAGGATGAATATCGTCCCTAAGGTCACACACTTGGTGGCCGCCTGCAGCCTGTTATAGACGTCGGGGAGCCTGACCAGCCCCATGCACCCGAAGAAATCAAAGATCGCCCCGACAGTGATGAAGATGTACCCGACAATCATATTGCTACTCATCGAACCGCCTCCCCGCAAGATGCTTCGAGAGGGCAAGTGTCCCTATGAAGCTAACCAGTGCCCAGGCAATTGCCAGATTGATGTAGAAGTCTCTCCTCAACACGACCGCCGACAGGCAGACGAATCCGACCACCACGGTGCCGAAAATATCGATCGCAACGCTCCTGTCAGGCGCGGTCGGCCCGTGGCCGATCCTGTAGAGGCACATGAAACAGGAGGCCGCAAGAAGGCCCGCTATGAAGTAAATGAATGTCATTCAAATATCCTCCTTAGCATTCCTTCAAACTTGGAGACGATCTTCTGAGTCGCCCCCTCGATATCTTCAGACTGCACGTTGATCCAGTGGATATACAGGTACTCATCGGCGATTTCCACCGTGAGGGTGCCCGGCGTCAGCGTGATCGAGTTGGCCAGCATGGTCCGGCCCGCCGGATTCGTTAGCGTCGTCTTGACCTTGACTATACCGGGACGAATCGGCATATCGGGGTGGACCACCCTGTACACAACGTCCAGGTTGGCGACCACCACATACCAGATGAACATGGGGATATACACCAGCAACCAGAATATCCGTGAGAATATTCTGGAGAAGGGCAGATTCTTCGCGATCTTGTCCCCCAGCAGAAGCCCCACGAAGATCGCCACCACCGCTCCCGCGATCACACTCTGCAGCTCCAGATTGCCGGAAACCGGGTCAAACGGCCACACCAGCAAAAACCAGATCACGAAAGAGAATATCATCAGCGTTATTTTTCTCACGCAATCTCCCCCTTACATCCCGAGAACACTTGATGCATAGGCCAATCCCTCTTGCAGCACGCGGGCCGCGGGAATCAGGAATGCCCGCTGCGAATTCGGCAGCCACATCATTCCCATGGCAACAGTGAGCGCCGCGAGAGCCACCATCGAGAGTTTCATTGATATCGGAACTTCCTTCGCGGCCGGCTGGGCCTCGCCCGGCTTGCCGTAGAAGGCACGCCTGAGCAGCCTCAGGTACGCCGCAAGCGTCAAAACGCTCACGCCGGCGGCCCAGGCAGCGAAACCATATCTCTCCGCCTGCACACAGGCGATGATTATGAACAATTTGCTCCAGAACCCGCTCAGGGGCGGAACCCCCGCGATCGACATCGAGCCGATCACCGCCGTCGTGGTTGTCACCGGCATCTTGTCCTTGAGTCCGCCCAGCTTATTGAGGTCCCTGGTTCCCGTGCCGTATTCGACCGCGCCCGAGTTCAGGAACAGAAGGGACTTGAAGACCGCGTGGTTGATCAGGTGGAAAAGCGCGGCAGCAATCCCCAGCCGCGTGCCAAGGCCAAAGCCCAGGACTATGTATCCCACCTGGCTGATACTCGAATAGGCGAGGAAGCGCTTGAGATCGTCCTGGCCCATGCAGAGCAGTACGCCCACCACCATCGAGACCGTGCCGAGAACCAACAGGATATATGAGGTCAGCGGAGTCAATCCGAAGATATTGAACAGCACTCTCACAAGCGCGTAAATGCCTATGGTCTTGATCAGAACGCCGGAGAGCATCGCGGAAATCGGCGCAGGGGCCGAAGGGTGAGCGTCCGGAAGCCAGGCATGGAAGGGAACCAGGGCCGCCTTCAGCCCGAAGCCCGCGATGAAGAGCGCGATGGCAAACAGGTGTATGGGCTGGAAGTTCCCGCCGATCACGGCGGATACCTGGGCCATATTGAGCGATCCGGTCATCGCATAGGTGATCGCGATGCCCAGGAGCACCATTGTGGACGCCACGCTCCCCAGGACCAGGTACTTGAACGACGCCTCCAGTTCCTCATGCTGCCCCCCGAAGGCGACAAGCGCATATGACGAAATCGAAGCTATTTCCAGGAAGACATAAAGGTTGAAGAGATCACCCGTCAGGGCCACCCCGTTCATGCCCGCAACCATCAGAAGGAAGAGGCTGTAAAAGCGGGCCTTGGATGTGAACTTGTCCATGTACTGTATGGAATAGAGCGTCACCAGGAAGGAGATCAAGGTTATGGTAACAAGCATGAAGATCGAGACGCCGTCCAGGACCAGGTTGATCCCGATCGGGATCCCGAGCCTGGGAACCCAGCCCCCCATCCAGTAGACCTCGGCCGCCTTCCCGATAACCGACAGAGCCATCACGAACAGGGCCAGTGTCGTTATATTCGCCAGGGTGTCAGAGAGTCGTGGGTTCTTCCGTCCCACCATAGGGATGAAGAAGGCCGCACCCAGCGGAATCGCCACAAACAGAGGAATAATCTGCATCGCTCTTCGCCCCTAACCTTTCAGATTCCGGATTTCTTTGATGTCATAAGTCCCGTACTTCTCGTACAGCCTCATCGCGATGGCGACGGTCATCGCCGTCACACCGAGCCCGATCACAATCGCGGTAAGCACAAGCGCCTGGGGAAGCGGATCCACCGTCCTCGAGACGAATACTTCAGGGTTCATCGTTTTGCTCATTATGGGAGCGATACCGTCCTTCCGGTATCCGATCATGACGATGAACATGTTCACGGCGCTTTCCAGTATGACGAGGCTGACAACAATCTTGATCAGGTTCCTCTTTACCATCACTCCGTATAGCCCAACCAGGAAGAGCGCGAGACAGAGTGCGTAATGCATCGTCTACTCCTTCTACGAGTCCTTGCCCGGCTCCGTGTAAGCCACACGCATGAGCACGAGCATCATGAAAACAACGAATAGCGAGCTGGCGACCTTGAGCGCGATCGCTATATTGGCCAGCGGGATCATCCCGGCACTCAGGAGCGAAAATGGCTCACCTGGATTCGCCTTCGCAATGAAATTGATGAAGAAACTTCCGCCCAGCCCGGCAAACATGCCGAGGATGGCGATTACCAGAAACATCAGCGCGCCGACGCTGTCCAGCTCTCCCGCCACGTGCATCGGGAGACGCCTGAGGGCCTCCTCCCTGCCGAAAGCAAGCACCAGCAGGACAAAGACCATGGCGATGACCACGCCACCGCCAAAACCCCCGCCGGGCGTGAGATGCCCGAAGAGGACAAGGTATATGCCGAACACCATGATGAATCCCTTGACCCATCCGGACACGACCTGAACTATCGGAGACATGCCTTTGGTCATACTGTCCATTCGTCAACCTCCGGCTCGGACGGCTTCTTCCGCGCTTTCTTTCGAATTATGGCGATCGCCCCGATTATTGATGCGAAGAGCACCGTGGCCTCGCCGAGCGTATCGTATGCCCGGTAGTCCAGGAGAACCGCCGTGACGATGTTCGCTGCCCCGGTATCATGCAGACCATTGG
>JASFOL010000033.1:0-8058 GCA_050116545.1 bacterium
TATCGCCTTATGGAGAACCAGCCGCATAAGTTCCTTCTGCTGGTAGCTACTAGAAACGGGGGCGAAATCCTGAGTCTAAGAGTGGTACAAACACCGGGGGAACGTCACCGGCTCCTGAGACCAGGGAGCCACTAGAAGTGGAGGCAAAATCCTGAGTCTACGAGTGGCACAAACACTGGGGGCACGTCACTATGTGGTAGCGTCATAGGGGGCATGCCAAACTCCCTGGGGGTAAGATCTCCTAGGGCGCCGTGGTGACGAGGCAGATAGACCGCAACCTGTCGCCGCTCAGCCTACAGGGCAGGGAAGAGGGACTCGAGAAGCAGCTTGGCCACGGCATCACCCTTGGCGGTCCTGAAAACGGCCGTCGTAATTACCACGGTATCAAGGTCAGGAATGACAATCACATACTGGCCTCCGGTGCCGCTAGTGAAGAAGATGTCGTGGAGACCGTCGAGCGACTTCACCTTACCCCAGCAGTAACCGCGGCCTACCTCCATGCCATCATTAGTCACGAAGTGAGACGTCAACGATTCCCTGACCCATTCGGCAGGGACCACCTGCTTGCCTTCCCAGGCACCCTCTCTCAGATACAAGTATCCGTACCTGGCAAGGTCCCGGGACATCAGTTTGAGTCCACCGGCGCAGCTCGTCTTGTTCTCTCCCCTTATGGGCATCCAGTAGGCGCGCTTTATACCGAGTGGCTCAAACAAGTTCCGGTATGCAAACTCCAGGAGTTCCATTCCCGAACGGCTTTCGATTATGTACCCCAGCACATTAGGGTAGCCGCTGTTGTATCTATAGACGGTGCCGGGTTTCTCAATGATGGGCCTCTCGAGCAGATACTTCAAATAGTCGTCACCGGCCTCGGCCAGGTGCGGATCACACTTGCTGGGATCGGCATAGTAGGTTTCGGCCTCGTTCCACTTGAAGCCGGCCGACATGCTGAGCAGGTGCCTTATGTTAACACTGTCCTTCCTCCCGCCGAAGAGCTCGGAGTAGTCCGGAAGATAGTCACGTATGGGGTCATCCAGGCTTCCGATTATGCCCTGCTCAATTGCGATCCCGACCATTGTAGAGGTGAAGCCCTTGGTTACGGATTGCAGCCTGTGAATGCGCACGGGGTCCCAACCGTTCAGGTATTCCTCGAAGACCAGCTTTCCGTTCCTTACAATGAGTATGCTCTCCATGTAAGGGTGCTTCTCTATCACCTTGCGCATAAAGGTGTTCATGCCGGCGGTATCTATGCCGGTCTCTTCTATGGTTCCGGTTTCCCAATCGCCGGGGATATCGAGGGGCCTTCTATATATGTAATCGCCGCCGGTGTCTGCGTGGAACTCCCTGAGTCCGAATATGGGATCTTCAACTCTGGTCGCTGTGATATCCAGTCCCGGGGATCTTCCCAATATGCGAAACTCGCCGGCAAGCCCGCTCTCATCTATGGTGAACTCAACAGGCAGGTTTCCCTGGGCCCTTGTTGGGATTATGTACTCGTATTGATCCTCATCCATACATTTCAAGACATATGGTGTATCCGTGGTCTCCAGGAATATCTTGAGCAGACCGTCCTCCTCGAACACATTGGCCAGGTATATGCCTATACCGAGATCCCGCTGGTCTATCTCATAGCTTCCGACAATGGGGTGAAGATCCGCCTTCTCGGCTATTGAGGTATTCGAAATCAGGGTAAGCGAACCGGCAGCAACGATCACTGCGACCATCACAGCCATCTTTAACGGTGCCATTTCTAGTCCTTTCCATATAGTAGTGCATATGTCCTTACCGGCAATGCCGTTTCTTATCGTGGATTTCCCCCTTTGGCAGTGTCTAGGCCAAGAGCCCGGATCACCCGGAGATACACGGGTCACCGAGAAGGCCGTATAGCCTCTGCAACCTCAATCATTGAACCAACCCCGTATTTGTTAGCGTCGCAAAACCTGAAAGTCGTTATGCCGTTGGGCAAAATGACCCAGTGATTGCCGCCAAATCCGGTACTGACCGGAATCCGGCGGACCCGCCTGTCTTCACAGCGAAAGGGCAGACCGTTAAAGCCCATATGATATGTGACTTCTCCGTATTGATCCCTCTCCCCGGTAGGCAGTCCAATCACATTGGTTCGACACAGGGCCTCGGCCAACCGTTCAGATGCGAGAAGCTGACGACCCTGATGCCGGCCACCGTTCTGCACCAGGATCGACAGCCTTGCCACATCGTCGACATTGGGGCACAAACCGTAGCCGAATATGGGCAGCCCCCTGCTTCCGTCCGGTTCTATGGTCCGCATGATGGGCGCATGGAAAATGCCTATCGGCCCGTAGACCTCGGCGAGCACCATGTCCCATATATCGGCGTCGGGGCCCTCTTTGATCTTAAGAAAGGCGTCCATGGCGGCTGACAGAATGAACGTGTTGATGGAATTATACCGGGCGACCTCGCCGGGCCCCCACGGGTAATTGCCGTAGGAAAAGGCGACATCCAGTTTCTCTTGCCTGCTCCTCGCGCGCATGAAGCTGAAGAACTTGGATTGGTCTTCATCACCCTGCATGACATTTGGCTCTACCCGTTCCGGCATATAGTCGCCGACGCCGGTGGCCATGTTCAGGGCATCAGCGAAGGTAACGGATTCCCAACCACCGTGGGAGGCGGTGCTCGGCACATAATCCACGATCTTGAGATCGAAAACTCTCTCGCCGTACTTCTCGCCCAATCGCAGCAGTGCGATCAACGCTCCCATGGTCTTTGTCAGCGAGAAGGCTCCGTGGCGCATGTACCGCTGGTATGGGTATTCGCCGTAACGGGTGTAACACGGTTGGAGGTACAGTTTATCGTTCCAGATAAGCCCCGTCGCGCTTATCTCCCCATGTTCGATACCTCCTGTAAAGGTCTTCAGCAGAAGGGTATCTACACTCGCGGCAAGTTCTGAAAACGGAAGGTGGGGAATCTGACTCCGCTCTTCTTCGGCGAATCTGGCTGCGAAATGGCTCTTGTTTTCGATGGGATGAGGCGCATAATCTATGATCGTGATTCCCCAGAAATCCATCTTGTTCCATGGGGCGGTCTCCTGGGTCACCTGCAGGAAGAGGGATGAGGCCCGTGTTTCATCGTAAACGAATGTTGCCAGGCCATTATGGACCTCGTTGAAGACATCGCTCACCAATGCGAAAGGGAAGGAAGCCCGGGACATGTCGCCGTCATCCGGCTCAGACCAGACCATACCCGGTGAGATCACGATGCGCCAGTAGCTCTGATCGCCGAATTCCTGTACGGTCTCGCGCGAAACAGGCACGAGATTCCTCCCCTGTGTGAAGAAATCCATGACAAAACCCGGGAAGTAAGCCCATGATTCAGCGGAGTCCTCACTGTCACCGGGGTAGTGCATCACGAACTCCGGGACCGATAAGGTTCCTTCGAACTCCTGTCTGGCGGTCTTACATGCCCCGATTGGCATGAAGTAGCGGTTGTCGATGGGCGCAGCACCAGGATACTCGGAGCCTGAGAGCTCTGTCAAAGTCAGCTCATCCCTGGGAAGAGCAGGAGAGTGATCGCCGGACTCTCCCTCCACGCAGCCCTGCATATTCAACACAAGCAGCATGAGTGCAATCACGTGATAGGCTGTTGCTTTAGGCATCCGTCCATATCCCCTTGTTTCACAGTTGGCCCCAATGTCCTCTTTGCCTGCTCTAGACATGAAAGGGGCGAGCCCGTCAGGAGAGCTCCTTTCATAGAAGGGTTCTCATTCAGGGGTACGAGAAGATAGCTCGATCGGTCGCTGCTCTGTCCGCAGCAGATGCCTTAGACTCACTGAGAAGACTCTATGACAGGCCGGTGTTGCCTGTCAACCCCATATTGGGCATGGTAGCAACGGCTATCGGGCCTCCCCGTCCGATCCGAAGACCTGTGGCTTCGTATACTCCTGGGCCGCACCGACGATCAGGAACTTCAGCGGCTTCTATTCTGCCGGCGTTTATGATGGCAAGGTCTATGTTCATTTCCAGGAAATCACGCTTTCAGACATTTGACCGGACTGCTTCTTTGTCGCCACTAAAACCCACAGGACCACCCTGTCAGACATTTGCCCGGGGAGCCACTTAAATGTCTGAAAGCGTGGCCGTTGGCCTTCCCTATGGCTCGGTCACAGGATCCCCCAGCTCACTGCCAACGGCCCAGCCTCCTTCGAAGGCCACGGATAGGTCAATTACCCCTTGTTGCCTGGCTCCGTCGTACACGGTTTGTGTTGCCATTGACGTAGTCAGTCTGGTATAATGCAGGCGGGCTGGGAGTTGAAATGCAGCCAGTGGGAGGGTGACGTGATGAAGCCCTTACTGGTGATGTTGCTTGTGCTCTTTCTTTCCACGTCCGCCTTCTCCGTGGAGCATCTTCAGAAGCGGGCCTACCATATGAAACAAGACTTCGGCAGTGAGTCTCTTTATGATGGCGCGCTTCAGTATCATTACTGCATCCCTTGTCCGATCGAATCATGGTTCTGGGCATTCCACGGCTGGATCCCTGGAGATATTTCGGGTGCCTGCTTCAGGATCGGTGATGTTAGCAGTGGTGGGTGGCCGGAGTTGGGATGTGAGATGCATGACATGAGCTGCATGCCGGTACTCTATCCGAGGGCCAATTGTGGTGGTGCGGAACCGGCGGTGCATTCGGGCTATGTGGGGACGTCTCCATTCGAGTCTTGGCCGCCCACTGGCTTCGTGGATGGTCGTGACACCACCCCCGATCAATCTGAATTGGGGTTCATCGAGTGGGCCATGACGATCTACATCGGGTGTAGCGGTCCTTCGAGTCTGGAAGCTAGCACCTGGGGAAGTATCAAGGCGATCTACAGGTAGCTCTGGAAACAGCACCCATCTGACCGATCCCTAATGCCAAGGAGGAGGCTACCATGGTGAGACTATTCCTGCTTGCCTTAGGCGTTGTCATTTCGGGGCCGGTGCAGTCGGCGTGCCGTAGGTGGTATGTGAAGCCCGACAGCACGGGAGATGCGCCGACCATTCAGGATGCTGTCGACTTGTCCGCATATTACTCTGGTCTCGAACCGGTGCCCGTGGCAGACACGGTTTTGGTGGCAGCGGGTACCTACACGCACCACGTTACTCGAGACGGCACTATCACGGCCAATGTGATCATCGGAAGAGTTGGGATTCCTCAGGACTGGGATCCCGACTATACGATTCGCATCTGCTGCCTCCTTTCGCCCCTTTACGAGGCTACCGGGGTGCAGCCTAATTCAACAACATTTCGAGTCCACTTTCATCTGACGGCGAGCACAAGTGCTTCACTGGCTATAACGAGGGCCTGTCAACCCGGCAAATGGACCTCCAGATTTCACAAAGGCGCTCCTTGGTATGGAACACATGGCGGTAGGCCAGCCCCGCAGCCAGGGCCAGAGCTCGACCGACCAGGAACGCCGCGGCGTGGGGGAGTGTCCTCCGGACATAGGACAGATTCTGTGCAGCCTTCCTGGGTCGCCCATAGAAAGATGCATAGGCTTTGATCTGGATTGCCCTCAGCTGATCAGGAGTGACATGGTCCAACTGCATCGTAGGGTCTAGACCCGAGTACAGACTCCAGTCCTTGGTGATGAGGCGCTTCTCCAGTCTCGCGTAGAGCGCGGAACCCGGGTAGGGTGTCAGCAACGAGAACTGGGCCCTGCGTGGGTCCAGGCGTTTCGCAAAGCTTATAGTATCCTTCATCATCTGCTCGGTCTCACCTGGGGCCCCCAGGATGAAGGCCCCGGTCACACTAACCCCATTGTCATTCAGAATCTCCATAGCCCTGGGAGCATCTGCCACACGGGCTCTCTTACCATATCCATCCAGGGCTTCCTGGCTCCCGCTTTCGAAACCGATGAAGGTCCATCTGAATCCGGCACGGTACATGACACGGATCATATCCGGGTGTCTGACTACTGTGTCAACGCGGGTCATCGCGGCCCAGATCAGATCCCATCCCCGTGCGATGATCTTCTCGGACAGCTCTATTGAGCGTTCGGGGTTAAGCGTGAAGTTATCATCCACAAATGAGATGGCGCGGTAATTGTACTTCTGATAGAGCAGATCCAGCTCAGAGAGGATGCTCTCGGCAGATCGCGCTCGCCAACGAACACCGAAGAAGCGAGTCGACGAACAGAAGTCGCAATTGAACGGGCAGCCTCTTGAGGTTACCACGGTGGTCATTCGGCGGCCATTCATCCTCTCCGTGTAAAGTTGTATCGGCAGGAGTTCCCTTGCGGGAAAAGGTAGAGAGTCCAGTTCATCAATGAACGCGGAATCGGCTGTTCTGTTGAGATCACCGCCGGACATGAAGGAGATACCGCTCAAATCTTCGGCGGCCATCTTCCCGCGAAGGGCTTTGATGAGGGAAAGAAAAGTGTACTCTCCCTCGTTTCGGACGACATAGTCTACCACGCCGGTTTCCAGGGCCTCTCTGTCAAGGAAGCTCACGTGAGGACCTCCCATCACTACCGTGGCTCCCTGATCTTTGGCTCGCCTGGCTATTTCAACTGCTATCGGGTACCTTGAAGTGTCGACTGATATGCCAACGACGTCGAAGTCCCCGTAAGGGAACCTGGACATCTTGTGCTTCTCTACATTGAAATCGACTATTCTGACCTCGCAGCAATCCTTCAGAACAGCTGCGATGTACGCTAAGCCAAGAGGGGGCCGGCTTATTCCCAGGATGCCGTAAGAGAAACCAGCCGGCGGGTTGACCAGCAGGACCTTGAAGGAGGAAGACCGGTCCTGACTCAAGTGAAACCTCGGATGATAATTGTGCATACCGTGCCTTACTCTACAACAGACTTGGTCTATAGATTAGCAGTTCACCCTGGCCAGTTTTCAGGAAGACTGGTACGGTGAGAGCATAGCATCTGAAGAAAGCCAGGGCAAGATCGCAATCTTGATTTCATGACCCACGGCAGCATCGCTGCTACGGAACCAGAGCTCGCGCTCCCGGATACCTATTTGCTAGATTTATGGGCTACTGTCAACATTCAAGAATGTTCACACAGCACCACGCTTCCAAACATCTGCGCCGGGAGCCACTCAAACGTCTGAAAACCTAAGTCTGACCCGGTAGCACCGGCAAATAGAACCTGTTGAGAACCCGAGAGGACGCCCTGGTGTTTCTTCGCTGGAGTTACTGGTGGAACTCCGTAGCAGTGTCTGAAGGGGCATCACTCTGCTGCCAGTTTTTCCAGCATATCCCGTGCATTGGTGTTGCCTGGATCAAGATCGAGGGACTTTCTGTATTTATCTATTGCTCTCTTTTTGTCTCCATTCTTCATATAGGCTTCACCAAGGCTGTCATAGCCGTTGGCATGTCAGACCTTTATCCACTTCATGGTATAAGCGATGGCTTCACAAAAAACCAAACTTTCAGACATTTGTCCAGGGAGCCGAAGTTTCGATCAAGCCCTTCCGAATTGTTGCGGACAGGTTTGCGCGAAATATGATCTGAGAGTTGGCACCGGCGGTTGTTGTGGAACCATCCTGGCAGGATGGAGAGGGTCTTCTCTCAGCATCTCGTGGGCTGGTTTCAACCGGTTTATGGGATCTGGGTGTGCCGTGCGACCGCCTTATAAGTCAGAGCTCTTCCAGCCCCGCTTTCCTCAGACCTTCGATCAACTGCCCGGCGATGCTCTCGATCTTGAGGACGCGGGCTATCAGCTCGCGGGCCAGGTGTTCGAAATCGGGTTTGAGCCGCCGGAGTTCCTCGATGTAGGCCCGGGCCTGGGGCCTGCGTTCGAGCATTCCAAGCGAAGCGGCACAAATCACCGGATGCCAGAACCCGAGATGGGGTCCGGCAGTTACCGCCTCTCGATAAGACGAGTCGTAGCATTCCTTCCGGTAATCGTCCAGCCAGAGTGCGTGGTGGAACCATCTCGGATGACAGGGATTGAGAGCGACGGCGTTTTCGACAAGCTTTCTGCCGCGATCGAACTCTCCCGCCAAAGCCAGGATGTATCCTATTGTGCCCGTGGAGTATGGGGAGTTTGGATTGAGTTGAAACGCGATGTCTGCTTCGCTCCGCGCGGACTCGAGTTCG
>JASFOL010000034.1:0-8052 GCA_050116545.1 bacterium
CGGGCATGTTCACGGTGGAGTTCGATGTCTATTGCTGCGACGAACTTGGCTGTCCTATCGGTCCTTCCCTCTGGAACAGCGGCCCCTATGAAACTTGCTACGCCTGGAACTACGTTGAAGTCGACCCGCCCCTCGCGCTGTGCAACTGCCCGGTCGATCCCGGGGACCCCGGAGCGGGACCGAGGTTTCTGGTGACCGCGACCCATACCGGTTCAGATGGAATCTACCCTGCCTGGGGCATGGACAATGTCAGCACGGCTGTTCAGACCGGCTGCCCGATGCATGACCTTGGATGCCTGCCGGCTCTTTATCCGAGACCTTACACCAGCAACTATTCCTCGATGCACTCCGGTTTTTACGGGCAGGACTTCCAGTACTGCCCGCCCGAGTGGTTCAAGGATGGGAGAGACTCAACGTCTGACGGCACCCAGTTCGGCTTCATTGAACTTACCTGGCGTCCATATGTGGCCTGCAACGGCCCATCGGCCAACCGGCCGGCCACCTGGGGCAGCATCAAGTCGATGTACCGGTAGACGGTTCAGGGAAGTCAAAAGCAAATTCAATTTTGGGGTCAGGTACCGGTTTTTGAATTCAAAAACCGGTACCTGACCCCATTCTTGAATTTGGAATGTGATTGAATCGGGGTCCGGGAAGTGGTAACATAAGTGGTAACCATCTTTGGGGGGAGGTGAATTGCTTGGCAAGATTGCTATTGGGCATTTGCTTCATTGCCCTCCTGAGCTTCAGCGCAAGCGCCGAGAGCATCTGGGTGGAGGCCGAGACCTATACCGCAAGCCATGACGCGGGAGGCCTCGCCATCTACGTCACCGGATGCACGGGAGCAAGCGGAGGCCTGGCCGTCGAGGGCTTTGACTATCCGGGCGACTGGATCGAGTTGAAGCTCACTGTAGCCGAGAACGGCGCCTTTGTCGATTCGCTGCGGTCGGGAGGCGTGTTGGCGGTGGAGAGCGATCTCCGCTGCACCGTCGCTTCCGCCGGGCCGGGCGGGGAGGATATTGTCTCCGTTTACAATACGCTCGGTTACGGTGTCGGGTGATCTTATGCCAATTACACCAAAGTCGCCGGGAGCGACTCGACCGTGATAATGGCAGGATCACACACCGTGAGGCTGGAACTCCTGACGGGCGGCAGGACCCGGCTTGACTATGTGTCCTTCGACACGATGCCGAGTTCGGGCATTTCCGGGGGAACAACCTGGGGCAGCATAAAGAGGCTTTACAGATAGGCTAAGAAACCGAAGTCACTTCCTCGCGGCTCTCTTCGGGCATTGGATCGGCCTGGGCGAGCCCGCCCTCGTCAATCAGAAACCCCGAAACACTTCTTCCGGGCAGCAGATGATATCTGCTTATGTAGAGCTCCAGGAGGCGGAAGCGCTTCACGAAGAGAATCGTAGCCACGCAGGTCCCGCCGAATGCAAGAAGAGGCCCCTGTCCATTGAACTTGAAGTAGATCAACAGGGCAAGACAGCTGAAGCCCAGCGTCATCATGTAGATGATCAGAGCGACCTTGCGGCGGCTGCCGTTCCTCAGGAGAAGCTTGTAGTGTAGATGGTCCCGGTCGCCGGTCATTATATTGGTTCCATTGACCAGGCGCCTTAAGACCGCGCTCACGCCGTCTATCATGGGCACGCCCAGCAAGAGCACTCCAAAGAGGCTCAATCCATGCCCGCCGTCGGCCCTGGTGAAGCCCATTATTACCGCCGCGAACATGAATCCGAGGAAGAGGCTCCCGCTGTCCCCCATGAAGATGCGGGCCGGCGGGAAGTTGTGAACCAGGAAGCCGCTGCACACGCCGAAGAGGACCATGCTCAGGACCCCGACCCATCCCACTCCCAGGCTCATGCCTATCACGAAAATGCTCAAGCTGGCGATTCCGCCTATGCCGGCGGCAAGACCATCCAGGCCGTCGGCGAGATTGAACACATTGGTAACCCATATGATCCACAGAACGCTGCCGGCAAGCACCAGTATCTCACCGAAGCCGCCCAAAAAGCCCAGGGTACCGATTGGCAGCACCCGGAACCCGAAACTCACGACCAGCACCGCGGCCGCGATCTCGACCATCAGCTTGACGAAGGCCCCCAGGCCGAAGATGTCATCGAGAACGCCCACGGCCAGTATCAGGGCGCTCCCGGCGAAGAGGCCTTTGAGCTGGTGCTCGAAGCCGGCCAGGATCTCCCCGTGGACGGAGTGAAGCACGAGTACGCTGAGCCAGAAACCGCAGAATATGGCAAGCCCCCCCAGCCTGGGCATGGGCGTATTGTGAACCTTGTCGGGCTTCGGCAAGTCCACGGCCCTGAGGAAACTGGATACTCTCCGGCTAAGTGGCACGCAGACAAGGGAAAAACTGAATCCGACAAGACCTATTGCGGCAAACAACAGGATCTCAGCCAACCACCATACTCCCTTCTATACTATGTTCTGTACTTTCCCGCGGCTATCATAGGAATAGGTGTCAGGATTGTCAAGTTATTTTAAAGAAGCCCAAACGGCAGTCTACTTGCGCTCGAAATCAATCACGCTCTTTATGATGCCGTCCAGGTCTATACGAGGCTCATAACCGACAAATTCCCCGATTTTCCTGAGGTCGGGCACTCTTCTCTGCATATCCTCGAAACCCTCTCCGTAGGCATGCTCGTACTCGACGAATTCGATCGGGGAGTCGCTCCCTGTAAGCTCCTTAACCCTTCCCGCCAGCCCGATTATGCTGGTTTCCTTGTTATTGCCCACATTGAATATCTCGCCAACCGCCCGTTCGCAGTCGACAAGTCTCAGGATGCCGTCAACCACGTCGAAGACCGAGGCGAAGCACCTCGACTGCCGGCCGTCACCGAATACCGTCAGGGGCTCGCCCGCGAGGGCCTGCTTGACGAACCTGGGCAGCACCATGCCGTAGCGGCCCGTCTGCCTTGGTCCGCAGGTGTTGAAAAGCCTTACGATCACCACCGGAAGACCTTGCTCCTTGTGATAGGCCAGGGCCAGGATCTCATCCAGGGCCTTGGTGACGGCATAGCTCCACCTCTTCAAAGTGGTGGGACCCAGGATACTGTCGGCATCCTCGCTGAAAGGCACCACGTCGCTCTTGCCGTAGATCTCGGAGGTTGAGAAGAGGATCACCCTGGTCCCCAGCCTCCCGGCATGCTCGAGGACGATCTCGGAGCCCCGGATATTGATCTCCAGCGATTTCAGCTGGTTCTTGATGACGTACTCCACCCCGACCGCGGCCGCCAGGTGGAAGACGATGTCGCTCTCGGAGATGAGCTTCTCCATCAAGTCGCTCTTCAGGATCGTATCGACGGTGATCCGGAAGCGGCTGTCGCCCTCAAGGTGGGACACATTTTCGCGCCTGCCCGTGGAGAGGTCATCGATCACGTGGACCCGGTAGCCATTTTCCAGCAGCTTCTCCGAGAGGTGGGAGCCGATAAAGCCGGCCCCCCCTGTTACCAGCGCCCTCTTATCAGGCATTCGCGTAAAACTCCCCTATCGCGGCGCAGATATAGTCCACTTCCTCATCGGTTATCTCGGGGAACATCGGCATCGAGATCACCTTGGTCGCGGCCTCATCCGTATTGGGGAAGTCCCCGAGCTTATGTCCCAGTGGCGCATAAGCTTCCTGCAGATGAAGGCCCAGCGGATAGTGGATCGCGGTTCCCACGCCCTTCTCGCCCAAAAACTTCTGAAGCTGGTCGCGCTTCGGGGCTTTGAGCGTGTACTGATGATATATGTGATATGCCCAGTCCTCTTCATAGGGCGTCTCCACCGGAAGCCCGGCGAGCTTCTCCCTGTACCTTGCGGCTACCGCACGCCGGCGCTCATTCCACTCCTCGATCTTCCTGGCCTTCGCCGTCAGGATGGCCGCCTGGATCGAGTCCAGCCGGCTGTTGACACCGATGTACTTATACTTGTATTTCTCCACCTGGCCGTGCTTCCTCAAGGCCGCTACCTTCTCCCCCAGAGCATCGTCATTGGTGAGCACCATTCCGCCGTCGCCATAGGCTCCGAGGTTCTTGGTGGGATAGAAGCTGAGGCAAGCGAGATGGCCTATCGATCCGACCGGCTTGTTCTTGTACTTGGCCCCGATGGCCTGGGCCGCGTCCTCGATGACCGGAATTCCACGCTTGGCGGCGGCTTCCATCATCGGATCCATGTCTACGCTCTGACCGTAGATGTGGACGGGCACGAGGGCCTTGGTCCTGCCATTTATGGCCGCCTCGACCTGCTCGGGAATCATATTGAAAGTCCTGGGATCTATATCTACGAACACAGGCTTTGCGCCCATCCTGATCGCGACCTCGGCGACCGAAACGAATGAGAAGGGCGAGGTTATGACCTCATCGCCCGGGCCCACTTCGCAGGCCATCAAGGCGAGATCCAGGGCATCGGTCCCGGAAGCGACGCCGATGCCGTGCCTGGCGCCCGTCAGATCGGCCACCTTCTCCTCGATCTCTCTCACCCATTTGCCCATCACGAAAGCGCCGCTCGAGAACACCTCGGCCACGTTTCCATCGATGTCGTCCTTCATGGACTTGTACTGCCGCAACAGATCGATCTGGGGTATCTTCAACTCAGCCTCCCTTACTCCTCTGGATGTTCCTTCATGCTCCTCCGGACGTTCCTTCCTACTCCTCCGGATATCCTTGCCTGTCAACCATCTGCTCTCTCGGGGTGTCCTTGAACAAGCCGGCGGGAACTCCCGCAACCATCTTGCCCGCGGCCACGTCCCTGGTCACCACAGCGCCCGCTCCAACCACCGCGTCTTCGCCGATCACCACACCGGGAAGCAGGGTGGCATTGACTCCGACCCTGGCCCCTTTCTTGAGATGGGGCCCCTTCGTGTACTTGAACCTCTCCTTGGTTCTGCCAAGGAAATTGTCATTGCTCATGGCCACCATCGGCGCGATGAAGCACCGGTCCTCGATCACAGTGTGGGCCGTGATATAGGCATTGGTTTCAATCTTGACATAGTTTCCGACACGCGTGTCATTCTCGACCGCGACGCCTCTTCCGATGATCGTGAACTTGCCGATCTTCACGTCTTCCCTGACCGAGGCCTGGTCGGCGACCAGCACTCCCTCGCCCAGCTCACAGCCCCTGTAGACGGCGCTGCAGGTGCCTATTATGCAGTTGTCCCCGATCTTCGCCGGCTCCAGGTCGATTTCCTTGAGTGTGCTTATCGCGGCCCTCATGGGGAGCTTGCCCACCACGCTGTTGTCCGCCACCAGCACGTTCTTTCCGATCACGGTGTCCGCGTGGATCACGGCGCAGTGGCCGATGCGCGACCCTTCCCCTATGGAGACGCCGGGACCTATATGCGCATAGGAGCCGATCTCCACGCCCTCGGCAATCTTCGCTGCCGGGTCAATGAACCTTTCCATCCATCAGCCTCCGATTTCTATCGCTCTGCTGCCCTCTGCAAGTGACTGCTCGGCAGCTTCCAGGACCCTGAGGACCTCAAGGCCGGTCTTCCCGTCGGTCAGCGGCCTCTCGCCCTTCTCGATACACTCCAGGAAGTGCCTGCACTCGGTCTTCAGAGGTTCGGACATATCGATCTTGGGAATATAGATGTCGCCGATCCTGATGGAGAGCGACTCGCCATAGTCTCCATAGGAAGGCGTGAAGTCCACGCCCTTGTCATAGATCCTCAGCTTCTCGGTCGCCTGCATGTCATCGAGCACCGCCATCTTCTTATCGCCCACCACGGTGACCTTGCGAATCTTGTGGGGGTCCAGCCAGCTCACGTGAAGGTGGGCCATCACGCCCTTGGGAAAATGCAGTGTGGCGAAGACCACGTCCTGCACGCCTTCCGTGACATAGGCCTGCCCCGAGGCGGTCACCGAATCGGGCTGTCCGTCCAGGAGATAATTGACCACCGAGATGTCATGCGTGGCGAAACTCCACAGGGCGCTTTCCTCTTTGCGTATCTTGCCGAGATTGACCCGGGTCGTGTACACGTAAAGGATCCTGCCCAGATAACCGTCGTCCATATATTCCTTAAGCTTGATGAGCCCGTTGTGATATCTCAAGAGATGCCCCACCAGCAGGACCAGCTTCCGCTCATCCGCGATTTTGACCAGGTCCTCGGCTTCGGCAACCTTGAGCGCCATGGGCTTTTCCACCAGGACATGCTTGTTCTTCAAGAGGGCCTTGCGCGCTAGCTCATAGTGGGAAGCGGAACCCGTGGCTATCACCACGGCGTCGACTCTGTCGCCCTCCAGGAGTGAATCGAAGCTGTCGGTGAACTCCAGGTGAGGATGGGTCTCCCTGACTTTCTCGATCCTGTCGCTCGCAGTGTCGCAGACGGCCACCAGCTCGCAGCCGGAAAGCTCGTCCATGTTTCTCACGAAGTTGGGTCCCCAGTAACCCACTCCCACCACCGCAACCTTAACCATGCTTCCCTCCCATCGACTTGTCCGGTCAGACAGCGCCCTTTCAGGCGATGTTCTTGAAGTAATCTATGGTCTTCTTGAGTCCTTCTTCCAGCGGAACTTTGGGTTCCCAGCCGAGCAACTCCCTGGCCCGGCTTATGTCCGGCTGCCTGACCTTAGGGTCATCCACAGGAAGCGGCTCGAATACGATATCGCTCCCGCAGCCAGTCAACTCGGCGATCTTGGTGGCGAAATCCAGGATCGTCATTTCGCGCGGATTTCCGACATTCACTGGCTCATTCACCTCGGATACAAGCAGCCTGTAGATGCCTTCGACCAGGTCGCCCACATAGCAGAAGCTCCGGGTCTGTTTTCCGTCCCCGTAGACCGTGAGCGGCTTGCCGGCCAGGGCCTGGGTTATGAAGTTGGGGACCACCCTGCCGTCCCCGGACCGCATCCGCGGCCCGAAGGTGTTGAAGATACGCGCGATCTTGGTGTCGACACCATGGGTCCGGTGATAGGCGAACGCCATGGCCTCGCCGAAGCGCTTGGCCTCGTCATACACCCCGCGGGGACCGACCGGGTTCACGTTTCCCCAGTAATCCTCGCGCTGCGGGTGAACCAGCGGGTCGCCGTATACCTCTGAAGAGGACGCCACCAGGAACCTGGCCTTCTTCTCGCGCGCCAGGCCCAGGGCCTTGTGCGTGCCCAGTGCGCCGACCTTCAAGGTCTGTATGGGGTACTCGAGATAGTCCACCGGGCTGGCCGGCGATGCGAAGTGAAGGATGGCATCGACCGCGCCCGAGATGAATATGTACTCGGTGACATCATGCTTGATGAACTGGAAGTCCTTGTTGCCGGCAAGATGCTCGATGTTTCTGGTCGAGCCCGTGATCAGATTGTCCAGGCCGATCACCGCATGCCCCTTGCCGACCAGAAGGTCGCATAGGTGCGACCCCAGGAAACCCGCCGCTCCGGTTACTACTACTCTCATTCTATCACTCTCACCTTTCGATCTGTCGCCTTCACCGTGACTCTCACGTTGGCGCCGCCGTCACTCCGCACGCGCCGCCGCCGTCACTCCGCGCGCGCCGCCAGCGTCACTCCGCGTGGAGTTCCTTGTACATTCTCCTGTAATAGTCCTTGAACTCGCCGCTCTTTATCTTCTCCCACCAATCGCGGTTGTCCCTGTACCAGTCGACCGTCTTGCCGAGCCCTTCGGTGAAGTCAACCTCGGCCTTCCATCCCAGCCTTGATGCGATCTTGCCGGTGGCCACCGCGTGGCGCTGCACATGGCCCGGCCGGTCCGCGACCTTGCGGATCAGGCTGTCGGGCTTGCCGAGGGCGCTGAGGATTCCGGCCGCCACCTCGAGAATGCTGAGCTCGATACCGCTTCCGATATTGAAGACTTCGCCCTCGATCCCGTCGGTGTTCATCACCTTCCGGAGGGCCTTCACGTGATCGATCACGTAGATCCAGTCGCGGGTGTTCTCGCCGGTCCCGTAGACGGGAAGCGGCTCGTCGTCGATGGCATTGGTGAGAAACAGGGGAATCATTTTCTCGGGATACTGGTTGGGTCCATAGTTGTTGCTGCACCGGGTTATCACCACCGGGGTTCCATAGGTGACGAAGTAAGAATAGGCCAGCCGGTCCGCCCCGGCTTTGCT
>JASFOL010000035.1:0-8036 GCA_050116545.1 bacterium
ATGGTGATCTCCTCGACAGGCAAGACGGCCGGCACGGTTGGGGGCGGCATAGTGGAGAAGGACGTCATCAGCAAGGCGTCCGGGGTGATGAAGACCGGAAAGCCCATGATGCTCGACTTCGATCTTTCCGGCGCGAGGAAAGATCTCGACAGCATATGCGGCGGGAATATGTCGATTTTCCTCGAACCTTTCGGGCTGGTGAAGAGCCTTCTCATCATGGGCGCCGGGCATGTCGGTTCGGCGATCGCCGCGCTCGCCTCCAAGAGCGGCTTCGATGTCACCCTGGTAGATCCAAGGGCTGAGTACATCGCGCCGGAGCGCCTGCGCAAGGAGATCGGTGATGATGTGAACGGCATTGCCGCCTCCCCGGACGACTTCGAGGACAGGGTGAAGATCACCGACGCATCCTTCGTTGTGATATGCACCAGCGGACACGCCTCCGACAGGGAGTGGCTCGGGGCCGTGCTCAGGAAGTCGCCGCGCTATGTGGGGATGCTCGGGAGCAGGAATAAGGCCAGGGCGATATTCGAGGCGCTTGAGGCCGGTGGCACGGCCCGCGAGCGGCTGGACACGGTCCATACACCCATAGGCCTGGACATAGGCGCCATAACACCCGAGGAGATCGCGGTTAGCGTGGTTGCCGAGTTGATAAAGGAGTGGCGCTCGTGAGACTGAGGCGCCAGAGGTTGAGCGATGGATAACTGGATCAAGAGACCCATTCCCCTTGCGCTGGTGATAGGAGGCGGCGAGCTGGGCTCAGCCACGGCTCACAGGCTGGCAAGGTCCGGCCTCGGTGTGGTCGTGGTGGACATCGCCCGCCCGAAATGCATAAGACGAAAGGTGTGCTTTGCGGCAGCGGTGCTTGAGGGCCGGACCGAAGTTGAGGGGATAAAAGTAAGGCATGTCGCCGGTGCGGATGATGCGCTCAGGTGTCTCCGCTCGGGTGAGGTGCCTCTCTTCACCCAAGATTACGGCCGTGTCTGCCGGGAGATGAAACCTGACATAATCGTGGACGCGAGGATGACCAAGACCGAGAGCGACATCTCAAGCGGTCTCGCGCCTTTTGTGATCGGCCTTGGACCGGGATTTGAGGCCGGGCGCAATGTGGACGCCGTGGTGGAGACCATGCGCGGCCATGACCTCGGAAGGGTGATCGAAGAGGGATGCGCGGCCGCCTTCACCGGGGTGCCGGGTGAGATCGGGGGGCTCACCAGCGAGCGCGTGATCCGTTCGCCGAGGGCGGGCATCCTTGACTCGAAGGCGGGGATCGGCGACATGGTGAAGCAGGGTGACGTGGTCGCCGTGATGCGCACCGGCGGACGTGGCGCGGAGGGCGGCCGGGGCCGAGCCGATGGCAGCGGCGGACCGGCTGGAGGCGATGAAGTCAGGGCTCCGATCTCCGGTCTCTTGAGGGGGCTGATCGCAGACGGCAGCCGCGTGAGGAAGGGACAGAAGATCGGCGACGTCGACCCGCGAGGCAGGGATGTGGATCCGGCCACGATCTCGGACAAGGGCAGGGCGGTGGCGGGCGGTGTGCTGGAGGCCATAATGCACTGGTGGAAAGGAAAATGAAGACCTTTGAAGCGATCCTTCCCGGCAATGTGTCGGAATGTATCGATGTGCTCTCAGAGCATGGAAGAGATGCCGCCGTTCTTGCCGGCGGCACGGATCTCTTCGTGCTGATGAAGATGGGCATCAGGACTCCGGCCCTGGTGATTCACACCGCGAGCCTGGAAGAGCTCGGGCTCTCCGAACGCCGGGGAGACCGGATCGTCCTGGGGCCGGCGCTGACACATTCTCAGATCGCCGGCTCGGAGCTCCTTGCCGGCCTGGAGGTCTTAAGAGCGGCCGCGGCTTCAATAGGCTCTCCGCAGGTTCGAAACCTGGGCACCCTCGGAGGCAATATCGTGAACGCGTCCCCCGCGGGCGACCTCTATCCCGCGCTTCTCGCACTGGATGCCAATGTGTTGCTCAAGAGCGCCAATGGGGAGCGGGAGGTCTCACTCGAGGACTTCGTCACGGGCCCGGGCGAGACCATCATCGAACCCGAGGAGATGTTGATCGCCACCAGCTTCGTTGACCCCGGGGCGGGCGGCGCAGGTGAAAATGCCTTTGGTTCGGGCGAAGGTGCCGGCGGTGAAGGCGAAGGTGCCGGCGATGAAGATGGGGCAGCCGGCCGCCTCTTCACGGGCTTTGCCAAGGTGGGCTTGAGGAATGCGCTCGCCATCTCGGTTGCCAATGCCGCACTGGTGGCGCGGGCCGCCGATGGCGCGCTCACGGGGGTCAAGATAGCCTGCGGGGCGGTCGCCCCGACCGCGATCAGGATGCGCCCGGTGGAGGAACTGCTGGAAGGCCGGGTACCGACCGAAGCCCTGATCGAAGAGGCCGCAAGGATCGCCTCATCTGAATGCGACCCTCTTTCCGACATAAGAGCCACGGCGGAGTACCGCCGCCATGTCACGGGCGTGGTGGTTTCCCGCCTGATACGCAAAGCCCGCGCCGAGCTGCTTGGCGCGGATTCCGGGACGGATGCAAGTGATGATTGATGAGAGCGCATTGGCCGGCCTGGCCGCCCGCATCAGGGAAGTCGCCGAGTCCGAGTCGGGTTATGTCACCGATCTTGTCCGGAGCCTGATCAGGATACCCAGTCCAAGCGGCGGTGAAGAGGAAGCCATCGAACTCATAAAGGCGGAGATGGAGGCCTGCGAACCCGACGAGGTGTTCACCGACTCGATAGGCAATGCCGTGGCCAGGTGGGGATCGGGAAGCAGGGTGATTCTATACGACTCTCATCTCGACACGGTTGGAGTCGGCGATGAGTCCGCCTGGACCCGCGACCCCTATGGCGGCATTCTCGAAGACGGTGTGATCTATGGCAGGGGGGCCTGCGATGACAAGGGCGGCATCGGAAGCATGGTCGCGGGTCTGCGCCTGATGAAGATGGTGGCGCGAGACGGGGGTCTCCCGCCTGAGGACTTTACGCTCTATGTTGTGGGAATCGTGCAGGAGGAGAACTGCGAGGGCCTGGCCCTGAGTGTCCTGCTTGAAGAGAAGGGGATCGAGCCGGACTGCGTGGTCCTGGGTGAGCCTTCGGGGCTCACCGTGAGGCGAGGACACCGGGGGCGCGCCGAGATCGAGGTGATCACCCGCGGGCGCTCCTGCCACTCGAGCGCGCCGGCCAGGGGAGACAATGCCATCTACAAGATGACTCCGGTTATCGAGGGCATCAAGTGGCTGGAGGGCAAGCTCGGCTCCCATCCCTTCCTCGGGCCGGGAAGCATCGCGGTCACAAGTGCGGACTCCACCAGCCCCTCGAGAAACGCCATACCCGACAGGTGCCGCATTTTCATAGACCGCCGGGTGGTGCCGTCGGACACGCGGGAATCCATTGCGCGCGAGATAGACGAGATAGCCCGGTTCACCGGAGGAAGCGTACGCATAACTACTTATTCTGGAGCAAGTTATAAGGGTTACATAAAGGAACGCGAGAAGTTTTTCCCGGCCTGGGTAACCGATGCGCGTTCACCTGCGGTCACGGGAGCCGCAGCGACCTTCCGGCTGCTCTTTGACGAGGATGCCGTGATAGACAAGTGGGACTTCTCCACCGACGGCAATTACTCGATGGGCATAAAATCCATCCCGACCGTGGGCTTCGGTCCGGGCGAGGAACATCACACCCACTCCACCGAAGACCAGGTGGAGGTCGAGCAGCTGTGGAAGGCCTCGGCCTTCTATGCCCTTTTCCCGTACATCTACTCGATGCACGCCGCCGGGGATTCCGGCTCATCATCCCGGTCCCGCGAGTCCGGAAGCACCGGGGAGTCGCAGGCATGATACCTCCCGACCTCTTCACCGGCGGCCCTCCGGGGGAAGGCAATCCGGGCAGCCAGGCCGGTGAAGGCAGGAGCCCTCTGGCCGACAGGATGAGGCCCCGCGGCTTCGACGAGTTCATGGGGCAGGAGAAGGCGATCGGGAAGGACTCGGTCCTGAGACGGGCCATCGAGCAGGGAGAGATTCATTCGGTGATTTTCTGGGGGCCGCCCGGTACCGGCAAGACCACGCTTGCTCACCTGATCAGCACCGTTACCAATTCCACTTTCGTCGCCTTCAGCGCGGTCACCTCCGGGGTAAAGGAAATCCGTGGCGTGGTGGCCTCCGCAGAGATGAACATGAACCTCAAGGGCAGGAAGACCATTCTCTTTGTGGATGAAATCCACAGGTTCAACAAGGCTCAGCAGGACGCCTTCCTGCCCCATGTCGAGAAGGGAACAATCATCCTGATAGGCGCTACCACGGAAAATCCTTCGTTCGAGGTCAACTCCGCGCTGCTTTCACGCTCACGCGTGGTGATGCTTGACAAGCTTTCGGAAGATGACATCAAGAAGATAGTCGAACGGGCGCTCGCCGATGAGGAAAGAGGCCTCGGGTCGACGCCCATAGAACTTGACGACAAGGCCCTCGACCATCTCGCGGCACAGGCCGACGGCGACGCCAGGATCGCCCTGAATGCGCTCGAGATGGCGGTGGCCGCCACACGGCCCGGAGAGGACGGGGTGCGCAGGATAGGCCTGGACACAGTGGAGGGGGCCATGCAGAAGAAGGCCCTGCTCTATGACCGGGCGGGCGAGGAACATTACAACATAATCTCGGCGCTCCACAAGAGCATGCGGGGAAGCGATCCGGATGCGTCCCTTTACTGGCTGGCCCGCATGCTGGAGGGGGGCGAGGACCCGCTTTACATTGCCCGGCGGCTGGTGAGGTTCGCCTCGGAGGACATAGGCAATGCCGATCCCCATGCGCTCCTGGTCGCGGTCGCGGCCAAAGACGCGGTTCATTTCATAGGCAGGCCGGAAGGCGACCTGGCGCTTGCCCAGGCCGCCGTCTATCTGGCCACCGCCCCCAAGAGCAATGCGATATACACAGCGTACGGGAAGGCGAGGGAGGATGTTGTTTCCAGGCCGGCTCCTCCGGTTCCGCTTCATATACGGAATGCGCCCACCAGGATGATGTCAGAGCTTGGATTTGGCGAGGGATATGTGTATCCTCATAATAATCAGGACGCGGTGGCCGAGCAAAGCTATCTCCCGTCCGAACTGAAGAACGCCAGGTATTACCGGCCTACCGACCGCGGATACGAGGCCACAATCAAGTCAAGAATCGAGAAATGGCGTAAGATCCTGGCAGATAGAAAAAGGAGACAGAAGTGACAACAGGTTCGATCGAGGGCGCCAAGACCATGGTGATAGCCCTCGGAGGCAATGCGATCATACCGCTGGGCAAGTCCGGCACGATAGAAGAGCAGATCGAGACCACCGATGTCACGATGGTCCACATGGCCGACTTGATCAAGGCGGGCCACCAGATCGTCGTGACCCACGGAAATGGTCCCGTGGTCGGGAATATCTTCATCCGGAGCGAGATGGCCAGGGATGTGATTCCGCCGATGCCGCTGGACGTATGCGGCGCGGATTCCGAGGGCGGTATAGGCTACATGATGCAGCAGGCTCTTCAGAACCGCCTGAGGGCGATGAAGATCGACAAGGACGTTTTCACAATCATAACCCAGGTGGTCGTGAGCGCCGGCGACCCGGCTTTTGAGAATCCCACAAAGCCCATCGGGCCCTACTACAAGAAGGACGAGGCCGAAGCGGTCGCCCTCGAAAAGGGATGGACCGTCATCGAGGACGCCGGCAGGGGGTACCGCCGGGTGGTTCCATCACCAAGGCCGGTTGCCATAGTGGAATACCGGGCGATAGAACGCGCCATCGACACCGGGGCGATCGTGATCGCTGTCGGAGGCGGCGGCGTGCCCGTGGTCGAGAAGGAGAGCGGCGTCCTGCGGGGCGTCGAGGCCGTGATCGATAAGGACCGGGCCTCCAGCGTCCTGGCTATGCAGCTCAAGGCCCAGGTCCTGATCATCCTGACCGAGGTCGAGAAGGTCGCCCTCAACTTCGGCAAGCCCGACCAGAAAGACCTCGACATTATCACGGTCAAGGAGGCGCGGGCCCACCTTGACGAAGGCCAGTTCCCGCCGGGGAGCATGGGCCCCAAGATAGAAGCGGCGATCCAGTTTCTTGAAGCCGGTGGGGAACAGGTTGTGATCACCAAGCCGGAGCTCTTATCAGAAGCTCTCGGAGGAACCCGCTGCACCCGGATAATACCTTAGGCCAGGGGGAGCATCGATGGCAGGACTAGGGGATATTATAGAAGTTGCCAGGGGCAAGCGGCCCTGTGATTTGGTCCTCAAGGGTGGAAGCGTCATAAATGTATTCTCGGGCGAGATATACAAATCGGATGTCGGGATCTTCGACGGCAGGATTGTCGGGCTGGGCGAGTACAGCGGCAGGAAGAAGATCGACGTCAAGGGCAAGTTCCTCTCACCCGGCTTCATAGACGGTCATGTCCACATCGAGAGTTCCATGGTCCAGGTGCGCGAGTTCGCGAAGGCCGTGGTGCCGCTGGGCACGACCTCTGTGGTCATCGATCCTCATGAGATCGCCAATATCTTCGGTCTCGAGGGCATCCAGTACATGCTCAGGGCGAGCAAGTACAATCCCCTGAATGTCTTCCTGATGCTGCCTTCCTGTGTCCCATCGACCGAGTTTGAGACCAGCGGTTCCAGCCTCAAGGGCTTCGACCTCTATCCGCTCCTGGCCGAAAAGTGGGTCCTGGGGATCGGTGAGGTCATGAACTACCCCGGAGTGCTGGGCAAGGACCAGGACCTGCTGGACAAGATCACCATGGCGCATGAGAAGCGCGTCGACGGGCATGCCCCCAATCTCGGCGGCAGGGACCTGTGCGCCTATGTCGCGGCCGGCATAGGGTCCGACCACGAGGGGACTTCGGTGGAGGAGGTCAAGGAGAAGCTCCGCCTGGGCATGCACATCATGATGCGGGAAGGCTCGCTGACCAAGAACCTGGTCGATCTGCTGCCCCTGCTCACGCCTTACAATATAAGCCGCTGCTTCTTCGTTACCGATGACAGGCATCCCAAGGACATCCTGGAGGAAGGCCACATAGACTTCATGGTCCGGACTGCGATTGAGCACGGGGTAGACCCGGCTTCCGCGGTTCGCCTGGCCACGATAAACTGCGCCGAGTACTTCAAGCTGGACAAGCTCGGCGCCATAGCTCCCGGCTATGAAGCCGACGTCCTGGTGCTGGACTCGCTCGAGAAGCCGCGGGTGGAGAAGGTGCTGAAGCGCGGCAGGCTGGTTGCGGAGGACGGGAAACTCCTGGACCTCGAAGAGCCGCCACAGCAGCTGTCCTTGAGGGGCTCTATCAATATCAAGATACTCAAGTCCGAGGACTTCGCCGTCCCGGCGACCGGAAAGAGCATCCGGGTGATCCAGCTTCGGCCCAAGGACATCAGGACCGACGAGGTGGCGATCGATGCCAAAATAGTGGACGGCCAGGCCGTGAGCGATCCCGAGCGCGACATAATCAAGCTGGCGGTGGTGGAGCGCCACCGGGCCTCGGACAATATAGGCAAAGCTTTTGTAAGGGGCCTGGGACTCAAGAGAGGCGCGATCGCCTCGAGCGTTTCCCATGACTCCCACAATATTGTGGTCGCGGGCGTCACGGATGAAGACATGCTCGAAGCGGTCATCGAAATCGCCCGGATGAAGGGCGGGATCTCTCTGGTGAGCGATGGCAAGGTCCTGGGACGCCTGCCCCTTCCCATAGCGGGCCTGATGTCGGACCAGCCCATGACCAAGGTGAAAGAGGATATCGAAAATCTCGGCAAGGTAGCGCGGGATATGGGTGTCACGCTTGACGAGCCATTCATGGCACTGTCCTTCATCACGCTGGCCGTAGTGCCGGATCTCAAGCTCACTGACCTGGGGCTCTTCGACGTCAGCCAGTTCAAGTTCGTCGACGTGTTCGCGGACTGACGT
Organism: bacterium; assembly: GCA_050116545.1. Taxonomy (GTDB): domain Bacteria; phylum Arandabacterota; class Arandabacteria; order Arandabacterales; family Arandabacteraceae; genus JAUVJV01. Next base: position 7,899 of record JASFOL010000035.1, read on the forward strand.
CTTCATGGAGGAATGATGATCAACCGGGGTTGGAATACGGCGGCTGTGAGAAGAAAGAGCCGGCGCGGCAAAAGGCCGGGCGGGGTCCTGGTATTGCTGCTCTGCGCCCTGCTTGTGTTTATTGCATGCCAGGGTTCG
>JASFOL010000036.1:0-8002 GCA_050116545.1 bacterium
GCAGACTCTGCCGGACTTGCCGGGACCGTGCCCTTAAGACCCACGCCGGTACCGGAGTAGGCGAAGTCCGGCACTATCCCCAGGAAGGCGCCGCTTCCGCGCGACATCTCGGGTGGCGAAGGCTCTTCGGCGTCGATCACCGGAGTCAAGTGTGCGATATTGGACAGTTCCCGCGTGACGCTAAAGACGTAATGAGTGAGAGATGATAAGCCTACGAAGTTCAGATTCACCGGGTCATCGTCGGGAGAGTGGTAGTCATCATAGGCTCCGGTGAAAAAGTGAAGCGACGGTATGCCCCTGGCATAGAATGGATTCTGGTCGGAGAAACCGTAGATCTCCTTCTTCTCGATCAGATCAAGCCCGTATGTGTTCTTCTGCGCCAGCAGAGCACTCATCTCCTCAGCGCTCAGCGCTCCGAATACGATTAGCTTCATGTCCTCCATCCGGCCAACCGTATCCAGATTGATCATTCCAATCGTCTTCTCCATCGGGAAGGGAGGATGCTTGCAGTAGTATTCCGACCCAAGCGCTCCCAGCTCCTCCGCCGTGAAGGCGACGAACACCACAGACCGCTCCCGGGGAGGGTCTTTGGCCATGGACCTCGCGATCTCTATAAGCGCGGCGACCCCGGAAGCATTATCATCGGCTCCATTGTGGACCTCCCGGCGCCAGGGAGTTGATGAGGCTATGTCGCCATAGCCAAGATGGTCATAATGGGCTCCCACGACCACGTACTCGTCCGCACGGGTGGTCCCGCGCTTCAATCCGCCGACATTCTTGACCTTTATGGTTCTGGGCGCCACGGCGACTTCCAGACTGCATGCTGCGCCTTCACCCGGGCGAATCAGCTCCGCCACGGGTATGTCCACCTCCACCACGGGTATGCCCGCCTGCCGGTAGCTTCTTCGCAAAGGGAAGTGGTGCAGGCCTGCCCCGGACTCACTCTCCGGGCTGGCCGCGAAAATCACCGCGGCGGCTCCACGCTCCTCCGCTCGCGCTGCCTCATCCCCCATATACTCGAGCAAACCGTCACTGCCCATCATTGTCCATCTCTCCTCCTCAACCTCAGGGGGTATGCCGAGGAGGACGACATGCCGGGCAAGATCACCTTCGTCGGGAATCCGGCGGACAATATCCCCACCGGTATTGCCACTGCCTGAGACCGGAAGGACGGCGATAGAGCTGGCAGCAACGGGTGGAGCACCATCGAACTTCATGACCGGCCCTGCCGTAACGGTGAATCCCAGATTGATTTCGAACTCCTGGAAGTAAGAACCGCCAAAAGCCGGCTCGAGCCCCATTGCCTCAAACTCGCCGGCGATATAGTCCGCCGCCATCTCAATGCCGGGTGTTCCCGGTAATCTACCCTCGAGGGAGTCGCTTGCCAGGTATCTTACATGTGACTCAAGTGTCCCGGCCAGGTCAGTCCCGGATGTTCTCCCGGATGGGCAGTACATGAGCACAAATGCCAGAGAGATCAGGAAGCCGACACTGAGAGTTCTGCGCACGATTCTACCTCTCTACTCCAACTGGTTCACTTTCCTCTGAAATCCACCACCATCGGGCTCTTTCTCTCGGGCCATACGCCCGTAAGTGCAGGCCTTGAGCCGGTGAATCCCAGATAGCTGTACTTGCTGTAATGCGGTATGCGCCGCGCGAGAGACTTAAGTGTAGTCACATCATCTGAAACCACTATTCCCAGGCCAAGTTCCTCGTGATCGGGGTTTCTCAGGGCGCAGACAAGAGTATTGCCCGGCATCGGGAAGTCCTCGCCGGCAACCCGGATCGAGGCTGCGCCGATAGCCAGCTTGCCGCCTTCCACCGCATTGCCGTCTTCCGCCGCTTTGCCGCGTTCCGCCGTCGCGGCCTCCGGCCCGGCGAGCCTGTTAAGGAGATCGCCCCTACCCATCAGCCAGACATAGTCGGTCCCCAGCCGGGACCGATCGAAGTCCGCCTCGTCCACGACATGGGCGGCGAGCCCCCAGGCCGCGGCCACATCCCTCAATCCGGCCCTTGTGCTGTCGGACTCTCGGTTTCCGATCACAACCACCGGGGAGTCCTGGCCGAACATCGAGCCCAATGTCAGCGGGATCTCCTCGATGTAGAGCTTCCTGAAAGTATCATAGTCAGGATCGACGGCGACGCGTACGGGTTCGGAGACGACCGGGAACGTGTAGGTGCTTTCCGGGCCCGCCAGATGCACCAGATGACTCTCGGTGCCCTGCGCCGTCTCAATTCTTACGGGCAGGTCCACCTGCCAGGCCGGCTCCTCCTGCATGAGCCTGACAGTGACTTCGTAGCCGCCGTCCGCGGCCTCATAGCTCGCCCCCTCGAGGCTGATGGCCGGCATTCCGGTGCGCTCAATCCACTGGTCAAAATACCAGGATAGATCCTCACCGGCCGCCCGTGAGAATGCAGATTCAACATCATCCCAGGTCGCAACCGTGAATTTCGCGGTCTCGTAAAAGTCTCTCAGAGCATGCCAGAAGATGCTGTCACCGAGCGAGCGCCTCAGCATGTGATAGACCATCAGGGATTTTCCGTAGCCCACATTCTGGGAAGCGGCGTCATGTCGCTCCCGGAACTCGGTAAGGGGCAGGTCCTTGCCCTCCGTGACATAGTTGTTAAATGAAATCAGGGTATGATGTCTGTAGTCCCGGGCCTCATCCTCACTCATCTGTTCCTTGTAGAGATAGTCGGCCCCGTAGGTGGTAAGCCCCTCGCACCAGTTGCCTTTGCTGTAGTCCACAAACACCGAGTTGCCCCACCAGTTGTGAAGGATTTCATGACCGTATGATGTCCGGACGATGAAGGGCAGCCTGATCACCTTGTCCCCCAGCAGGGTGAAGGAAGGCATGCCGTATCCGGTCTGCCAGAAGTTCTCAACCATGGCGAACTTGGAGAAGGGGTACTCCCCGATCAGGCTGTCGTAGAGCGCGATATAGCGGCCGGTCGCGTCCAGGTAGACCTGGGCCAGGCTGTCGCTCTGCTCATAGGTATATGTCATCACCCAGACGCCCTGATGATAGGCCTCGTGCCTGTAGTAGTCGCCCGCGACCAGGTAAAGCTCGGGAGTGGGATGTTCCTCGATCCAGACCGTGAAGGTGCGCTCCTTATCGCGCAGCCGCCCGGTATACTGGTCGGCCCGGCGGCCCTGGCTTATGGCCATCCAGCCGAAGGGCACATCGACGGTGAGATCGAAGGTGAACATCCGGTCATAGTCGAATGGATACCAGAGGGAGCCATTGGAAAGATAGACGCCCCGTTCGTCGATGAGTCCCGAGGTCTCGGCGAAGCCCCTGGCATAGGCTGCCGGCGGAGCCTGGAGGCTGTCATAGAGAACACCCGAGTAGGTTATGGCCAAGGTGATCTCGGCCGGGCCCGCACTTTCAGTTCCCGAGGGCATGCCGGCGCTTTCAGTTCCCGCTCCGGCACTGGCGTCATTCGCCCCCCTGTCACCAAGTTCAATGAAGATCGCCTTCGCGGTCTCCAGAAGCTCCAGGTCCTCTGAGTCCGGCTCTTCGACGAAGGTCGAGGGCTCGAAGTCTTCCAGGGTATGCCAGCGCACGATGCCGGCATCGGATGCGATGTCCTCTACCATCAGCGACTTATTGATGAGAAACTTGAGCGCCCCACCATCGGTCTCGTCGAAGCCTACCCTGATACTGTCGGTTGCAAGCAGGCTGTTATCAGGGGGAAAGAGGGAGATCGTGATAGAGTGATGCAGGCTTGCGGCCGGGCCAGCTCCCAGCAGCAGAGTCCCCGCGAGTAACATGATTACAGGCGTGATTCTTCTCATTGTCCGTGTCCTCTGTCTTCCTACTTACGCTTTGGTTTCGGCTTCTGTTTTGGCCTTGGTTTCGGCTTCTGTTCACGCTTCGGTCTCGGCCTTGGCTTGCGCTTCAGTTCCGAGATGAATACATCTATGTGTTCTGATGCCTGCCTGTGGGCCTTCGGTGTATCGATATCTATCCAGAACATGTCCGCAACCGGCAGCACGTCCAGATCTCCCTGCTCGATCAGGATCTTTATCCCGCCCGAGAGCGAGAGAACACCCTGGGTGAACGACCTGGCCAGGGCCGGGAATACGCGCCCGTCCAGTCTGAACAGCCCGCAGTCCGCGGCGTCATATGTCCTGAGTTTCTTTCCTATGGCGACGGGCTTTCCGTCCTTGAGCCTGACCTTGGTGGCATCGCTCAAGTCAAAAACCCGGTCGATGTCGGTGTCGACGGCCAGCACGCAGTTGGGTGTCCTGGCCTTCCGGGTCTTCGCTATCAGGCGGGGCGGGAGCAGGTGGTCGGACATGAGCACAAGGAATCTCTCGCCGGCAGATATTGCCGTTCGCGCGGCATATAGCGACATGCCATTGGGCTTCTTCCAGCCTGGATTGTGGACATAGGCTATCTTGAGGCCATATCTCCTGCCCGTCCCGAGGGCCTTACGCAAGGCGGGCGCACCGAATCCGGTGACCATCACCACTTTGCTGATGCCTCCGCGGGCAAGCGATTCGAGAATCCACTCGATGATGGGCCGCCCGGCGAGTTCGATCAGGCACTTGGGCCTTTGCTCGGATATCCGTCTCACTCGGGTCCCCGCGCCCGCGGCCAGTATGACAGCTTTATCGCATCCCGCTGCTTTCATCTCAAGCATCCCTGGTCTCGCGTCTCATACTTTCGCCCTCAGTAATTCATCCATCTTGTCGACTATCCGCTCCGATGCGTGGCCGTCCAGCTTATAGAATAGATCGTTCCTGTACCGGTCGATTCTCTGCTTGACCGCACCATCGGGATGGACCGCGCGCTCAACCGCATCTCTTATCTCTCCAGGATCGCTTATGTGTATGAAGGCATCTTCCAGGAAGCTCCGGTTGTCCTCGTCGAGTATGGGCATTCCGTCGGAGTGTTTCAAGCGCCCGCAGTCCAGGTCGAAAATGATGCCGAGTTTCCCCAGGGCCAGGAACTCGAATATGGTGCTCGAGGCCTCACTTATCATGGTGTCCGCGACCTGGATGAAGGGGAGGATATTGTGTTCTTCCGGGGGAATCAACCTGGCGTGAGTGTGTTCCTTGACCGCCTTCTCGTAGATCTTGTGATGCCAGTGGGGAGCATACCTGCCCCGCCAGCTATAGGGGTGAAGCTTTATAATCAGATTGTAACCCTCGGTGGCCGGCAGTATCTCCTCCCTGATCCTCTCGATTGAGGTGGGCTTATAGGTGGGAGCATAGAGCACGGTATTGCGTTCGGGGTCCAGGTTCCACCTGCTGATGGTCGCGTCGCGGTCGATCTTGCCCTGGAATATGGGGTCCAGTTTGGGATAGCCGACCACGTGGACTTCAGAGGCGCCTTTCACACCGAAGTCCTCGATGCGGCGCTTCCTGTAGTCTCCTTCGACAAAGATCTCATATCTGGTGCCGGTATGCCTGGCCAGCAGCCTGTAGAGAATGGTCTTGATCCCGGTTCCATGGTTGATGAAGCAAAGCAGGGCGTCACCATATGGCCGGGCGTCCCGCAGGATGTCACCGGTGACGACGGCATCGAAGCCCGACTTCTCGTCGGTTGTCCTGAGGCCCTCGGCCCTCAAGCCCGCCTCGATTTCCTTCCGCATCGATTTCGAGAAGAAGAGCCATCTTCCCTTCTTCTCATCCATGCAGGAGAAGTAGATATCATATTCCGGCCGGGCCCTCATCACTTCATAGATAGGGTCCAGGGAGGCCCTGTGATACTGATGGGCTATGGCGAAGAGGATCTTCTTCATGCTGCGTGATTCTCGCATCTCACCGGGGCAAGGTCAATTCCAAAAAGCTTCTACAAGCCGTGTGGAAATTGATGTAGGATAGCGGTTGCGGGCATGCAAACGCAAGTTCAGGCTCGATAAACCCGGCGGGCCGCCGCCCGGATGGCGCTGGCGGGGTGTCCGCGAGAGGAAGGCCCTGGCGGGATGCCGGCGAAAGAACGCCGCCGGCGGGGCGCCCGGGGAAGAACGCCGCCGGTACGATGGCGACGAGAGAACCCGCAGTATCCGTGAGGAAGACACAGATGACCGATTTTTCGAATCTGCCGGACATCCCGTGGGTGAAGGACATCCCCCGGATGGATGATGATGACCTCAAGGCCAGATTGCTCGGGCTCCCGGCTGAAATCCAGGCGGAGGTCGTGATCTCGCTTGGCTGGGATGACCGTCTCAAGGTGATCAGGAACTCGGATGCCGCCCGGGAGATTGTACAGAGCCTTCCCGACGAGGAAGTCTTCTTCACGCTCAAGGGTGTGGAGGAGGGTGAAGCCCTCCGGCTGGTGGAGCTGACCACGCCCGGTCAACTTCGTTTCATCCTGGACATGGAGCTCTGGACCGGGGACAGGCTGGACGGGGACAAGGCTCGCGAGTGGCTTGAGCATGTCCTTGGCTGCGGCGAGGACAAGGTGATCGAGCTCCTGGAGCACAGCGACCGGGAACTGCAGACAATCATGATAAGCAAGCTTTTGACCCTGGTGCCCAATGAGGAAGGGGTGTCTGTCCCGCAGGGCCTCTCAAGCATAATGCCTGATGAGTTCTTCACCATACTCTCGAGCTTCCCCGAGGATACCGAGAACCTGAAGCTCTTGCTTCGTATCATCAGGGGTTGGGACCGCGACCGGTTCTATGAGCTTCTCTTCGACATCTATGGCAAGTCGGGAACCGAGGCCGAAGAGGAGGCGTTGCGCTGGAGGAACTCGCGCCTGGAGGAGAAGGGGCTGCTGGAATTCGATGAGGCCATCGAGATCTATGCATACATCGGCGAGGATGAGGCCAGGAGGTTGGCGGAGGAAGCCCTGGCCGGGGATTCTTCCGGCGGAACTGCGCCTGACGGGTCGCGGGCCCGGCCTGCGGCAGATGAGGCGGAAGCCGAGAAGGCCGGGCATGGAGCGCCTATCTACCCCGTGGTCCTGGCGGAGGCCCGCACTCTCTTCTACAAGACCCTGCGCTCAATCGAAGATCCTTCCCAGCAGAATCGTCTGAGGAGCGAGCTGGCTTTTTCGGCCAACCGGCTATTGGTGGCAGATGCCGAACGGATCGGGGAGATAGAGGCCGTCAAGAGCTCGCTCCGCCGGCTATTCTCCATGGCCAATGTTGGCCTGCTCTTTCTGTCCGGCGGTGAAGAGCGAAGGGCCAGGGAGATCGTCGAGGCCATGAGCGTCAAGGAGCTCTTCCAGGTGGGCTTCAGCCGGGCGGCCGACCTGGGTTCGATGGCGAGGAGGATTGCCGGGAAGTGGTGGCCCAAATGGAAAGGGAAAGGGTTTCCCCTGCTCGGCTTCCCGGGCGACGAGGTCCTCTCGGGAGCGCTGAGGAGGATACCTCAATATTATGATCGGGCTGAGGAGGGAACTCCCGGCTTCAGGGATTTCGCGACCTTCGGCGAGGTGGTGGGGACCCGCCGGACCCTTGAGGAGATCGGGATTGTCGCGGAAACCGTCTTCGACCACCTCGGGCTTCCGTATCCCCATGAGGCCGATCTGGGTCGCGAAACAGACTCGGAAGCAGGCTCTGAGGCCGCCGCCGAGGTCCCCGCTGAAGCCCATCTGGAGGACGGTGGGGTCTTCATGAGCGACCTTGAGGATGTCACCATGGCGAGCCTTCTGACGACCGGCCTGGTCCACTTCACTCTCAAGGGGAGTTTCGAGGCATTGCCTCTCTCGCGGGAAGATCTCGATGGGATGTTCGGAAGGATGCTCGAGCACCGGGCGTCGGGTGGGAGGCGTGTCCGGACCGAGACCGTGGAGAGATATCTGAACTGGCTTGCCGGGCAGACCGGCTTTGAAGCGGGGAAGCTCCAGGTCTTGTCGGACTTTGTACGGGCGGCGGTCGGGTATCTCGAGGAAGAGATCAAGGGCTTTGACACGGCCGCAGAGTTCGCTCCGCGCTATGTGCGGTCCTTGATCGTGACAAAGCTCAAGTAGAGGAGTGTGCTGATGGAAGCCGTGATCATATATGCTCTCCTGGGGTCGACTGTCGTCCTGCTGGTGGCAAT
>JASFOL010000037.1:0-7997 GCA_050116545.1 bacterium
CACAAGCTTCGTGACAGCGGCCCGTCTCTGGACCTCGCGCGCATATTCGCGAGGCATGTGCGCGGCAATCTCGGGGAAACCAATACCAGGGTGATGGGCGGAAATTACTATGTCTTGAGAAACTCCCCGGTGCCCTCGATCCTCTGCGAACCGTCGTTCATCTCCAATCCCGCGATAGAGTCCAAACTCATGCTGGCGGAGAAGCAGCGCCTGGAGGCCGAGGTCTACTTCATATCGCTGGTGGACTACTTCTCGCGGGGCACGCCGGAGATCGTGGAGCTTAAGCCCGAGGGGACTGTCACAGAGGCGCAGCCCGAAATTCGCGTGGCCTTCAGCGAGAACTCCACGATTGACCTTGCGTCGGTCAGTGTGCTTCTTGACGATGAGGTGGTGGATCTTTCCAAGATCGGGCCCAATCTGTTTTCGGGTTTTCCTCAGGAAGCTCTGGCGAGCGGTCCGCATACTCTGCAGGCAAGCGCAAGGTCGACCGGCGGGAATTCCTCTCCCCTGGCAGAGGATGATTTCATTGTGGACCTGGAACCCGAGATCGTCACCCTGGCCGCGACTCCCGAGGCCGTAGGAAGCCCGTACCCCCAGAAGATAGCGGCGCTGGTTCTGGATGCGAACGGAAACCCGGTCGCGGATTCGACACGGGTCGGTTTTTCATGGACGGGCGGCAGCACATCGGGGATAACACTCGGTGGAAAGGCGTCGGTCTTCGTGGGAAAGGAAGTGCCCTTCGGAACGCTCCGGCTCGAAGTGAAGTGCGGCGGCCTTAAGAAGGCGATCAGCCTGGAGCAATCCGAAGCCGGTCAATACATTTCAGGTTTCATTCTAGACGCGGCCGGCCATCCGCTGGAAGGAGCCACCGTGACTTCCGGCACCGTGCATCGACCGGGCGACGCGAAGGCTGCCGGTGACATGGACTCTGGCATTCCCGGCATTTCCGCCGTGAGCGATGAGCTAGGCTTCTTCGTGATCATGGCACCCGGAGGTGAGAGCTTCGATGAATGGTCCCTTGAGGTCTCCAGGCGAGGCTACCGCAGGGTTATCGCGGCCTCGGGCAGCGACTCATATCCCACCATCAGGCTGGAAACCTTTCTTAAGAATCTTGCGCCCGGAACGGTGCTCACGTTGGATGCCGCCGGAGGGGGTGAGGAGACGGGCTGGATCGGGCCTACCGGCGTGAAGGCGTCAGACCTCAACCTCGCCGTGGCCGAAAGGCTGGCCGGCCTGTTCCGGTCGGCCGGCATCGGCGTCGCGCTGACCCGGGATGCGGATCAAAAGGTGGGCCCCGAGCAGCGGGTGATGGCCGCTGAAGACGCGAACTCGACATTGCTGATCTCGATTTCTCACAGGGAGAACGAGGACGGAAAGGTCATTCTCGGGCACTTCCCGGGAAGCAGCGGGGGCGGCCGCATCAGCGGAATCCTCGCCGAAGAGATCGAAGACATCTCGCGCTATGAGACCGAGATAGCCGAGACGGCCGACTATCTCATCCAGCAGACCAGCTGCCCCGCGGTGAAGGTGGTGTTCCCCGTGGGAAACTCGGTCAGCGAGGAACTGGACCTCACAGAGACCCTGAACATCTGGACGCGGGCATACGCCATCTTTTGCTCAGCCCTGAGATACCTCGGCATCGAGGAAGGCGAGTCCTTCTCTGTGGAGGGCCGGGTGACCACTGGAAGGGAGCCCGTCTCCGGAGCCCTGCTCCTGATCGACGGTTCGCTGGAGATGATGGCGGACGAAGACGGCCGGTTCTCGGCCAGATTGCTGGAGCGCGGGAATCACGTGATCGAGGCCTACTCGGGAACGAAGCGCTCCGCGCCCCTGACCTTCGATCAGAATTCCAGGGACCTGCGCCTGAATCTGGATTGAGAGTTTCAAGCCACGCTGGGAAACCTCAGATGGGCTGAAAGCCCTGGACTATATCGAAAGCCCCAGATACTCGGCCGCAAACTTGGCGTACTCCTCGGCGGATTCCAGGAGCGCCGCTATTTCCTCGGGAGTGAGATCCCTCCGGTATCTGGCGGGGACACCCAGATAGAGGGTGCCCGGAGGCACGACATCTCCCATCTTGACCACCGAGCCCGCGCCCACCATCGCGTCGGGGCCCACGACGGCGCCGTCTAAGACCACGCTTCCCATCCCTATCAGCGACCTGTCCTTGACAGTGCAGCCGTGAAGGATGCATCCGTGCCCTATGGTGACATCGTCGCCGATATCCAACGGATTGGTGTCCACGGTCACATGAAGAACGCTGTTGTCCTGGATATTGGTGCGGCTTCCGATCTTGATCCAGTTGACGTCGCCCCTGGCAGACACATTGGGCCACAGGCTTGAGTGATCGCCGATGGTGATGTCGCCCACCGCGACCGCGCTCGGGGCTATGTAGACGCCCTTCCCGAGCTTCGGGGACTTGCGAAGGTTGGACTTCCAATCAATCATCAGGTCTTACTCTTTCCTGGAAAGGTGCCGAAGTCCTCGGGGTCGAGCTTGTCCAGGTATTTCCTCAGGGCTTCCGCCCTCTCATCGTCGCTGAGCTCCTTTTCCTCCCGCTCTTCCTGAAGCAGGCCCTCCGCCACGTAAACGGACGACCTGGTCCTCAGGGCCAGCGCTATCGAATCGCTCGGCCTTGCATCGATGGCGATTATCTCCTCGTCCTTGTCCAGGAAGAGCTGGGCGAAGAAGGTATTGTCCTTGAGGTCCCCGATGGTGACTTTCCTTACCTTGCCGCCCAGGGCGTCGATCAGGGTCTTCATCAGGTCATGGGTCAGGGGGCGCTGGAACTTCTCCTTGGCCAGCTCCATGGCGATAGCCCTGGCCTCGGCCTTGCCTATCCAGATTGGAAGGATCCGTTTTCCGTCCAGCTCCCTCAAGATCACCACGGGCGTGTCGGTCCGTCCGTCCAGGATGAGTTTCCAGACCTTCATCTGTATCAAAGCAAGTACCTCACGCCCGCAGCACGGTGGATCAGGAGCCGAAGTCAGGCTCCTCGCCTGAGCGCATGTTCTCGATCATCCACCGGGCATCGTCGCTCAAGTCGCTCTCGGGGTTTTTCTCGAGGAAGTCCTCGAAGACCTTCTGGGCCTCATCATAGGACTTCAGGTCCTCCGCGAGCGTGAAACCGATCATGAACATGGCTTCATACACGCGCTCGTTATCGGGATAGGTCTTAACGAACTCCTCATAATACTCTATCTTCTTCCGGGCATTGGGCTCCTCGCTGGCCAGCTTGAAGAGATCCTCGGGAGACGCAGGTTCGGCCTCCGATGCAGCAAGGAACTCCACCCTGTATTTTTTCATAAGGTCGGCCACCGTCTCGTCGCGGACTCTATCCCGGATTTCGGGACCAAGCGCCTTGATGATATCGGCCCTGGCTTCCGGCAGGGGACGCGTCGCTTCAGGAAACCTGGCGTCCACCTCGACTATGTGGTAGCCCATCTCCGTCTTTATGGGCTGGCTCGGAACTCCGATATCCAGCTGGAAACAGGCCTCGGTGAGCTCGGGCAGGTTCCCAAGCCCCCTGATCGGGGCGCCTCGCTGGATCTTGCCGTGCAGCTTGCCGCCCCTTCCGCTGGTCTGCTTGTCCAGCGAGTACTCGGATGCGAGCTCTTCGAAGCTGGCGCCGTTGACCAGCCGGCGGCGGATGTCCTGGGCCTCACGCTTGGTTTCGACCAGGATATGCCTGGCTTCAAGGTACTCCGGGACCAGGAATTCCTCCTGGTGGGCCGCATAGTACTCGGCCACTTCCTCGTCTGAGGGCTTGCTCCGGGCCTCAATCACCTTGTCATAGAATTGCCTGACCAGTGCATCGCGCCGGTGCAGCCTCATCTCGGCCTTGAACTCGTCCGACTCGTCCAGACCCATCGCCTCCGCTTCCTGGACTATGGCCTCTTCCTCTGCCAATCCCTTGATGAAGCGCTCCCTGCCCTCCGGCGAGGTGATCTGCTGGCGCATATAGGGAGGCATGCCGGTCAATCTCGCCTCGAAATCGGCCTCGGTTATCACGGTGTTCCCGACCCTTGCAAGGCCCGGACTCTCGGGCTCCTTGGCACAACCAAGAAGAACCGCGAGGATTGCGGCACAAACAACAAACGATCCCCTGATCTTAGCCAAGTGGATACCCTCCTTCGCTTCAGCCGGACTTCTTCACCACCCAGACCTTGACCCTCGCCTCCACATCGTGATGAAGTCGGATAGGAATGGTATAAACGCCAAGCGCCTTCAGCGGTTCGTCGAGAAGGACTTTGCGCTTGTCAATATCATAGCCTTGTGCCTGCAGCAGTTCGGCTATATCGGCATTGGTGACGGCTCCGAACACCCTGTCATCCTCACCGGCCTGCACCTCGGCGGTACAGGAGACCTTGCCGAGCGATTTGGCCAGTTCCTCGGCCTCCCGCTGCATCTTGACTTCCCTGACCTGCCTGCGCCGCTCCTCCTCCTTCATCATCTTCAGTCCGCTGGCGGTCGCAGGAAGAGCCAGTCTCCGGGGCAGAAGGTAGTTGCGGGCATAGCCGCTCTTGACCGTCACCTTCTCCCCTGATTTACCAAGGTCATTTATGTCCTCAAGCAGTATGACTTCCATTGAAGACTTCCTCCCTCTACTTGACCTGCTCCGCCGCGTACGGAATCAGGCCTATATGCCTGGCCTTCTTTATCGCACGCGTCAGCTGTCTCTGATGCTTGGCGCATGTTCCCGAGATTCTGCGGGGCACTATCTTGCCCCTGTCGGTGACGAAACGCGAGATTCGACGATCGTCCTTATAGTCTATGAACGTGTCACCGTCCACGCAGAACCTGCATACCTTCCTGCGCCTCCTGTCTTCTCTTGCCATGACTCAGTTACCTCCAATACGACTGACTAGAACGGAACCTCATCCTCCGCATCCAGCCCCGGTCCGCCGCCTCCGGATTCCACGAACTCCTCCTCGGTGACCTCGGGCTTGGAAATGCGGTCAAGAAACTGGACGCGCTCCGCCACTATCTCAAGAGCGCTCCTTCGCTGGCCGTCCTCTGTTTCCCAGCTCCGGCTGTGCAGCCTGCCCTCAACGAAAACAGCGCTGCCCTTCTTAAGATACTCATTGACCAGGACCGCAAGCTTGGTCCAGGCGACGCAATTGACGAACGCCACCTGCTGTTTCCACTCGCCGTCCTGTCCCTTATAGCTCCTGCTCGACGCTATCGAAAACGACGACACCGCTGTGCCGCTCGGAGTATATCTCAACTCAGGATCCCTGGTCAGCCTTCCAGTCAACATCACCTTGTTAACCGCAGCCAGTTTAACTTCCGCCATCTCAACCCCCCTGTTACCAGAAGCAGAACCGGACCCTCTAGGCCTCCGCCTGCTGTTCTTCCTCAGTAGCCTGCACTACCTTCTGAACGCTGTGCACAATGATATGCCTGATGACCTTCTCATTGAGCTTGTAGGCCCTCTCCAGCTCCGAGATCATCGAAGGCTTGGCCCTGAAGGTTATCAGGGTCAAATAACCCTCCTTATTGCCCTTGATCTCATAAGTGAGCCTGCGCTTACCGCTTGGCGAAACACTGGTAATCTCTCCGTCGAGACCGGCAATAGAACTCTCAACCTTGCCTATCTCATCCTTGACCTCGCCCTCCTCAAGGCTGGGATCAAGAATGAAAACAGTCTCATAATCACGCATCCTGACTCCCCCTTCACTTGCCGAACTTGATCAGCACTACATCTCCGTCGCTGACGATATAGTCTTTCCCCTCGGTACGAACAAGGCCCCTGTGCCTGGCCTCCGCAAGCCCTCCACAGGAGGTCAAATCATCATAGGAGACAATCTCGGCACAGATGAATTTGTCCCGCATATCAGAGTGTATCTTCCCCGCCGCCTCCCTCACATTCGTACCCCTCCTCACAGTCCACCCCCTCGTCTCCTCACCCTTGATCGTAAAGAATGTTATCACTTGAAGAAGTTCATAGCAAGCTCTTACAAACCTTTTTAGGGCCCCCTCTTCGAAGCCCATCTCCATGAGCATCGCAGCGCCTTCCTCGGGCGAGAGCTCCCCTATCTCGGTCTCCAGCTTCGCCGACACCGGGATACAGGCCGCATTCCTCCCCTCCGCGGCTTTCCTGGCCGCCTCGAGGCGCTCCAGGGCTTTCTCCGAGCCGGGGTCATCCCCCACATTGGCCACGAACATCACCGGCTTGGATGATAAGAGCTGGATCTCACGGAGCACCGCAGAGAGCTCCGGGTCCAGGTCGTCCTGTTCCACACGGGCGCGTCCCTCGTCCAGTTCCGCCCTCACCCCTGAAAGGAACTCCTCCTGCTTTTTGGCATGCCGGTCACCCGTCCGTCCGAGCTTCCGCAGTTTCTCGATCCTGCGGTCCAGGGCCTGGATGTCCGACAGAAAGAGCTCGGTCTCGACGATCTCCAGGTCACGCGCCGGATCCACCTGGCCTTCAATATGAACCACCGAGCCGTCCTCAAAACACCTCAGGACATGGGCAATGGCGTCCACACCCCGTATGTGAGAGAGAAAAAGGTTCCCCAGCCCCTCTCCTTCACTCGCCCCACGCGCAAGGCCGGCGATATCCACGAACCTGAGCACCGGGTGGGTGACTTTCTCGGGCTTGACGATCGATGCCAGGCCGTTGAGCCTATCGTCCGGCACCTCCACCATGGCGATATTGGGCTCGATGGTGCAGTACGGATAGTTGCTTGCGTCCGCCTGCGCCCTCGCGAGGGCATTGAAGAGCGTGGACTTGCCCACATTCGCAAGCCCGACTATGCCGATTTCCATCATGGCTCAGCCCGCCTTGTCATGGCTCTATACGCCTGTTATAAGTGTTCATCGCCGCGTCCAGCCCGGAGCCCGCGATGTCCAGGACCGCCTGAACCGCCTCTTCCTTCATCTTCCCTGCAGCATCCGCCTCTTCCCCTGTGAACCTGGCAAGCACGAAATCCGCCCAGTCCACTCCGGACGGCAGCGGCCCCACACCCATCCTGAGTCGCGGAAAGTCCTGCGTTCCAAGCTGGTAGATGATCGAGGACAGACCATTGTGGCCCCCCTCGCTTCCGCGCTTGCGTATCCTAAGGCACCCCAGGGGTAGATTGAAATCGTCGCACAGGACCAGCAGCTCGGCCGGCCGCGCATCAAGGCTTTCCAGGGCCTGCGACGCTGCTATCCCGCTGTCATTGACATATGTGGTCGGAACTACGAGGTGAATATCCCTGTCCGGATCATGCGCCCGGTAGAAATCACCGCGCCCGGGCCTGAGTTCAAGACCGAGCCGCCGCAAAATGGAGCCCAGGACTTCCTTGCCGACATTGTGCCGGGTACCCCGGTAACGATCACCGGGGTTACCGAGTCCGAAGACCAGGAGCAAATCCTGCTACTCCGGCTTCTTCTCGGTATCTTCAGCCCTGGCCGGCTCCTCCTTCTTGGCTCCCTCACCTTCGGCCGCTGCCTCACCTTCGGCGCCTTCCTCGGCCTCCTCGCCTTCGGCGACCTCGGGCTTGACCTCTTCAACTACCGTGGGAGCGCCGATAGTGATCACGGTGGACTCGGGGTCCGTGACGATCCTGGCGTCCTCCACATGAAGGTCGCTCACCTGGATGGAATTTCCGATTTCGAGGTCGGAAACATCCACCTTTATAACGTCCGGGATATTGACCGGCAGGCATTCCACCTCGACCTCGCGGAGGATCACCTCGAGGATGCCTCCGTCGGTTTTGACGCCGACGGCCTCGCCCTCGATTTCGATCGGCACATCGACCGTTATCATTTTGGTCATGGAGATGTGCTGGAAGTCCACGTGAAGAATGTCACGCCTGACCGGATGATACTGGATGTCCCTTATGATCGCCTTGCAGGATTCACTCTTCGAGCCCTCGATCTTGAGGTCGAGGATCACGTTTTCGCCGGCGGCGGTCCGGATCACCGGATAGAAGTCCTTGTTGTCGACGCTGATCGGCTGGGGCTCCTCCCCCTCACCGTAGAGAACGGCCGGGAATGAACCCTCGCGC
>JASFOL010000038.1:0-7914 GCA_050116545.1 bacterium
TGATGTCCAGGCCCGCCCAGGCCACCGCGAAGCCGCCCATGATCGCTATGAAATCTGAGAATATCGTGATCACCGGAAGCATCACCACCGCGGCTATGAGGCGGGGGCTTACCAGGTAGCGGACGGGGTCTATCGCCAGCGTTTCCAGGGCCTCTATCTGCTCGGTGACCTTCATGGTGCCCAGTTCCGCCGCGATCGATGCACCCACCCTGCCACCCACCACCAGCGCGGTCAGGACCGGGCCCAGCTCGATCACCACCGATTTGCCTATGACCATCCCCAGATAGCGCAGGGGGACATAGTTCTGGAACTGGTAGGCCGCCTGCACGGCCGCCACACCGCCGGTAAACACCGAGGTCACAAGCACCAGCGGAAGCGACCCCAGACCGATGCGCTGCATCTGCTCCACCACCAGGTGTTTCTGCCTGATTGCGCGGGGGGCGCGCTTGAGGGCAGAGAGCAGGAGCATGAAGACCGCCCCCGCCTCGGCTATGGAACTGCCTATGCTGCCCGCAAGGTATTCGGATGGTCTCATCTATGCTTTATTCCGTCTCGATCCTGGACCTGTCTTCGAAGCGCGTATACTCATCGAAGAACAGAAGCTCGACCTTCCCGGTGGGCCCGTTTCTCTGCTTGCCGATTATGATCTCAGCCCGGCGCCTCTCTTCCAGCTGATCCTGATCGATCACGTCGCCCGTGGTATCGGCATGCTTGTACATGGCCGGCCTGTAGATGAAGAGAACCAGGTCCGCGTCCTGCTCGATCGCCCCGGACTCTCTTAAGTCCGAGAGGATCGGGCGCTTTTCCTTCCTCTCCCGCTGTTCCACCGCTCTCGAGAGCTGCGAGAGGCCTATCACCGGTATATTAAGCTCCTTGGCCAGAGCTTTCAAAGACCTTGAAATATGGGACATCTCCTGCTGCCGGTTCTCAGCCCGTCCATGGCCGCGTATCAGCTGCAGATAATCCACCATCACCAGCCCGATGTCGACCTCAGCCTTAAGGCGCCGGGCCTTGGCTCTCATCTCGAGCACATTGAGGTCGGGACTGTCGTCGATATAGAAGGGAGCATCGTGGAGCGTGCCGGCCGCCCTGGTGAGCTTACCCCACTCGGACTTGCCGACATAGCCGGTCCTCACGCTCTGGCTTCGCACCCTCGCCTCCGAGCAAAGCATACGGAGCATCAGCTGCTCCTTGGTCATCTCCAGGGAAAACATCGCCACCGGTATCTTGTGCCTGACCGAGGCATACTGGGCGATATTGACCGCGAAACTGGTCTTGCCCATCGACGGCCTTCCGGCGATCACGATGAACTCGCCGTTCTGGAAGCCCGAGGTCATGGTGTCCAGGTCCTTGAATCCCGTCTCCAGCCCCGTCACATAGCGCTTCTGCTGATAGAGCTGCTCCACGAGCTCAAAGGAGTCCTTGACTATGTCCTCCATGGCCACGAAGCCCTGCCGGAGCTTGGAGCCCGAGATGGCGAAGATCTTGCGCTCGGCGCGGTCCAGGAGCTCGGCCACGTCGGCATGCCCGCCATATGCCTCGCTTACTATCTGGGTGGAGGCCTCAATGAGCTTTCTAAGGGTTGCTTTTTCCAGGACGATTCGGGCGTGGTACTCGATATTGGCCGAGGTCGCGACACTGCTCAGGATATTCTCCAGGTAGACCGCGCCGCCCACGCTTTCAAGCTCTCCCTGCTTTCTCATCTCTTCCGTGAGGGTGATCAGGTCGACCGCCTCATTGCGGTCATAGAGGGAAACCATGCAGTTGAAGATACGGGCATTCTGGTTCATGTAGAAACAGGTGTCATCTATGATTTCCAGGCCCTTGGCAATGGAGTCCCGGTCAAGCATCATGGCCCCCAGCACAGCCAGCTCGGCCTCCACTGCCTGCGGGGGAATCGCTTCAGCGCTTGCTCTTACTTGCGCCATCTCTCATCGCTCCTCTAAGTGGTCAATCCAAGTATTCTCATGATCTTCTGTATGTCTTCCCACACATCTCTCTTGAGTCCGGGGTTCCTGAGACAAGCGGCCGGGTGAAAAGTCGGAATCACCTCGATACCCCGGTACTCATACGAACCGCCCCTCATCCGGGTGATGCCGTTTCGCTCCCCGGTAAGGGTCTGGGTCGCGACATTCCCCAGTGAGCATATCACTTCCGGGCCTATCAGGTCGACCTGCTCTTCAAGGAAAGGCAGGCACTCCATGACCTCATCGGGCTCGGGATTGCGGTTCCCAGGGGGCCGGCACTTGACGATATTGGCGATATAGACGTCTCCCCGCTCAAGCCCCATCGCCCCGATTATCCTGGTAAGCAGCGCCCCCGCGCGCCCGACGAAAGGCCGGCCGCTCAGGTCCTCGTCCCTTCCGGGGCCCTCCCCTATGAATATGAGCCTGCTTTCGTGATTTCCCTCTCCGAAAACCACGCTCTTCCGGGTCCTGTGGAGTTCGCACCGCGTACAGGCCTCCATCCTCTTCCTCAGGGCATCGAGCGAGGCCCTCCCGGCCGAGCCGGTGGTGCGGGAGGAAGCTCCGGGTGCCCTCCCGGACGAGCCGGAGGCGCGGGAGAGAGAGTCCGTATCTGCGGGGGTACGCCCGCCCGAGAGAGAACCCATTGAGGCGGCGAGCCCGGTTCCCGGTTCATTCTCAGGCTTCAGGAAGATCTCGCTGGTGCCGGACAGCTCCAGCAGCCTCAGCCAGTTTGACAGCTGAGAGCAGATTTCCTCGCGGCTGAGCTCCGCGGTGCTGTCATGCGTCATGTCTCAGTCCTTCCTCGCCAGGGCCCGGCCCCGGCTCACTCACCTATGGCAAAGCGGCAAGATAGGAAGCGACTGCATCGAAGACTTTCTCGGAAAGATCGAGCTTGGACATCAGCGGGACGTCCTCCACGCGACCATCCCGGTATATCAGGTAACCGGCATTGAAATCACTTCCGAACCCGGTCCCCTCCCGCAGCGGGTTGTTGGCTATGACAAGGTCAAGATCCTTCTCGTCGAGCTTGCGCTTGCCCCGTGCGAGCTCATCTTCGGTCTCAAGCGCAAATCCGACTATCATCTGTCTGTTCTTCTTCCGTGATAAGTCCCCAAGTATGTCGTCCGTGGACACGAGTTCAAGCTTGAGCCCCTCCTGGCGCCTGAGCTTTCCCTTCGCGACCTTTCCGGGCTTGAAATCACATACCGCTGCTGCCATCACGATACAGTCTGCATCTTCCCACTCATCCTGGATCGCCTGCTTCATCTCGTCCCCGGTCTCCACTGTGACCGTCTCGACTCCGGGCGGCGGTGGAACATACGTGATGCCGGACACCAGGACCGTCCTGGCGCCCCGCCGGGCGGCCACGCCAGCAAGGGCGGCCGCCATTTTGCCGCTGGAGCGGTTTGATATGAACCGCACGTCGTCGATGGGCTCCAGCGTGGCTCCGCCCGTGATGATCACCTTCCTGCCGGCCAGGTCCTTCGAGGCGCCCATGCCCGCGGTGGCACTCACAGACCCGGCGACGGATGCCGCGCCCTTCTCCTCAGCGCCGGAAGCCGCAGTGTTGATCGCCGCCAGGATGGTATCCAGCGATGCCAGGCGGCCGATTCCCTCGGTTCCGCAGGCCAGCCAACCGGTTTCCGGCTCGATAAAGGTGATGCCCCTCTCCTTCAGCGTGGCGATGTTCTCCCTGACCACGGCATTGCCGTACATGGCCTCATTCATGGCCGGCGCGATCAGGATGGGGCTTCGGGTGGACAGGGCCACGGTGGATAAGAGATCGTCACAGATACCGCAGGCGATCTTGCCTATGATATTGGCGGTGGCCGGAATGATGGCCACCACGTCGTGACCGGTGGCCAGATCGATATGGATCGGCTTGCCAGGCCATCTTTCAAAGAGACCAACCCTCACTTCGTTTCCAGAGAGCGCCCTGAAGGTAGCCGGACCAATGAGTTCGGTGGCATGCTCGGTCATCACCACCGTGATCTCCGCGCCCGACTTCTTGAGCGCGCTCACGACCTCGGCGGCCTTGTATGCCGCTATCGATCCGGTCACCCCGATAAGGACTCTCACCCAGCTCCCCCTGCTTCGATCAATCGCTACTTCGACTTCTTGCCCTTCTTCTTCTTTTTCTTCTCTCCGGCCTCGCCCTCGATCTCGTATTCCACCCTGCCGTCCACAAAGTTCTCGACGGCGCGAGGAATGGGCTTCTCGTCCCGGTCGAGGTAGACGCCGGGTACCGCATTGAGCCGCCGGGCTTCCTTGGCGATGGCGACCACCGCCTCGAATTCGCTGCCCGACCTCTTCAAGATGTCTTCTTTGCTCACCGCCGGCTTATCCTGCTTGTCACCGGTCTTGTCTTTCTGCAATATCATCCCCCTTTGCCTCAAGGCCGATATAGTCCCTCCAGGTGATGTTCTTAAGGACGCGCGCGCGCTTCATGCGCTCGGCGCGCACTATGTGCTCCATCCTTGCAACTGCGGCATCGACCGTATCATTGGTGACCACATAGCCGTACTTGACTATGTACTCCATCTCCTCGATCGCGTTCTTGAGCCGCTGATCTATGGCCTCTTCGGAGTCGCTATTTCGGCCGCGCAGCCGCTTCTCGATCTCCTGCCACGATGGCGGAACTATGAATATCGACACGGCGTCCGGATAGGCCTCCATTATCTGGACTCCTCCCTGGACATCGATATCAAGCAGTATGCTGGTCCCCCCGGCCAGTTGTCCGTCCAGCCACTTCTTCGGGGTCCCATAAGACTGTCCGTGCACCCGGGCCCACTCGGCAAGCTCTCCGGCCGCCCTCATGCGCTCAAACTCATCGACGCTGATGAAGAAATAGTCCCTGCCATCCTTCTCCATATGCCTGGCCTCTCTCGTTGTCGCCGAGATCGAAAAGGCCAGCCGCGACACTTTCTCCATGAGCCCGTGACACAGGGTTGTTTTACCCACTCCGGAAGCTCCGGACACCACAATGGGAAATGAGATCAACTCAGCATCCGCCATTCATCTCTCCATCCAATTTCTCAAGGCGTTGTGTTATGGTCTCGCAACCGATGGCGGATAGCACCACGTGGTCGCTGTCGGTGACAATGATGGACCTCGTCCGTCTGCCCTGTGTGGCATCGACGAGCTTACCCTTCTTCTTGGCCTGATCCTTGAGGCGCCTGATGGGTGATGATCCAGGTGTGATGATGGCAACGATCTTGTCGCTGGCCACGACATTACCGAAACCTATGCTGATAAGATGCCCTTTCAAGTCGCCACCCCCGTTACTCGACGTTCTGGACCTGTTCCCTTATCTTCTCGAGTTCTTCCTTGATCAACACGACTTTTCCGGAAATCTCGGCGTCGCTTGCTTTGGCGGCCATGGTATTGGCCTCTCTGGACATTTCCTGCAGCAGGAAGTTCAGCTTCCTACCGATTGCACCTCCTTCATCCACATAATTGTTGAAGTTTTCGGAATGGATCCTGTAGCGCACACATTCCTCTGTGCAGTCGGACCTCTCCGCGAAAATCACGACCTCCCTCGAGAGCAGCGTTTCGTCGTGTTCACCACCAGGGGTGATCTCGGCCAGCCTTGCTGAGAGTCTTTCCTTGAGCTCCTCGACCCGCCTGGGGGCCTGGTTTTCTATCGCTTGAAGATGGGATACGGTGCGGTTGACTCTCTGCTTCAGATCCTTGGCTATGGCTGCGCCTTCCCTGGCTCTCATCTCCAGGAGGTCTTCCAGGGCGATCAACAGGGCTTCCTTGACAAGCCGGAACGCCTCGGCGGGCTCCCAGTCTTCCGCCTCGCGCCTCAAGAGGTCCGGCATCTGGGCAAAGGTCCTGAGGTCAATATCACCCTTGAGGCCGTACCGGCTCTTCAAGTCCTTGAGGAGTTCGAAATACCGGTCGGCGACCTGTTCATCCAGACTGACGGTTTCGCTGACACCGTCCACCTGGTCCCAGGTGACATTGAGGAGGACCCTCCCCCTGGAGAGCCGTTCCTGGACCACCTTCTTGATCTCTCCCTCGAGGGGAGCAAGGAATCTCGGAAGCCTCGGTGAGATTTCCAGATAGCGGTTATTGACGGACCTCAACTCGGCGCCGACTCTCACCCCCTTTTCTTCAATCTCTCCGCGCCCATAGCCCGTCATACTCCTGAGCAAATTCCCACCCTCGCATTGTAAACGATGACTAATGCTTCATGACTGCTTCTTCAAACGATGACTGCGATTTCTATAGGAAGGGTACACTCTGAATGAGCACGCGTCCCACTCCACCGCCAAAGAGGATAACCGCATTGACCCCAAGTGTCAATCAAATACCCTGTGGGCCAGTGTTTACGGGGCTTCCCGGTGTGCGGCGACCCTGAGTGAGAGGAGCGCGAGGACAATCGAGAGAGGTATGAATATCACCTTCTCCCAGGAACTCTTCGCCGTCAGGTTTCCGATGATGTTCATAGCGAAATAGGCGAACACGATCCATATTCCTATGTCGGCGGCCCGCTTCAGTCTTGGCGCTCCCATGTAGCCAAGCTTGATGGCGGCGATGAGAAGGAAGAGGGCGTTCAAGATGAGGGCGCTGATCTCGAAGACATAGAACTGGGATTCGTCCGTGATATTGCCGCCCCACACCACGTCATATGGGATCACGCGCGCCAGGAGCAGCACGTGCATCACTATCAGCAGAGCCAGCAGGCCCATCAGGACCTTTCCGGCAATTGCGGCATCAGGCAGTCTCATACCAGGCTCCACGTCCCTTCGAAAACACCGACTGAGCTGAACATCCGGACTTCACAGTCTTGACTACCGTATCATAGCAGGCCTGTCAATAATCATATGCATAAGATTAAAGTGGCAAAGCCGAGACCTTGTTGCTACCGTCTTGGCTGGAGGATACTGAAATGATTCGTGAAGCCCGCCCTTCCGATCTGGAGGCCATGGTCAACATAGAGAACCGCTGCTTCAAGGGAGACAGGCTGTCGCGGCGAAACCTGGGCCGCATTGTGAGAAGAGGCAATGCCACGGTGCTTGTGGACGAGGAGGAAGGGAGGATCCGCGGCTACTCACTTGTGCTCTTCCGCAGCGGCACATCGCTGTGCCGGCTTTACTCCCTGGCGGTCGACCCGGACTTCAGGGGCCTCGGGGTGGGCCTCAATCTGCTTGAGGCAGCTGAGGCGGATGCCCTCGAAAACGAATGCGTAATCATGCGGCTTGAGGTACGCGCGGACAACCTGCCTGCGATAAGCCTGTACAAGAAGCGCGGATACCGGCAGTTCAGCATTATACCCGACTATTACGAAGATCACTCGGAGGCCCTCAGGCTTGAGAGAAACCTGGTGCCCCATCTGCGGCCGGACCTGGTTCGAGTCCCCTTCTACAGGCAAACCCTGGCATTCACCTGTGGCCCGGCGGCCCTGATAATGGCAATGAAGGCGCTGGAGCCCGGCATTGAGGCCGACCGCAAGCTGGAAATGAGAATCTGGCGCGAATCGACTACCATCTTCATGACATCCGGCCATGGGGGATGCAGTCCGTTCGGGCTTGCATTGAGCGCATACAGGCGCGGGTTCGATGTGGAGATATACGTGAATGACAGAAACGCGCTCTTCCTGGGTTCGGTGCGCGATCCCAACAAGAAGGAAGTGATCCAGCTGGTTCACGAAGACCAAATGGAGGACATCGCCGGATCGACCATTAAGGTCCATCACGGCACGCTTAATATAGATGAGATCCGGAGAAAGCTCTCCAGGGGAAGTATCCCCATCGTGCTCATCAGTTCCTACCGCATCTATCACGAGAAGACGCCCCACTGGATAGTGGTCACGGGCTCTGACGACAGGTATATTTACGTGCACGATTCCTTCGTGGACACCAAGGGAGGGCGGACCGACCTGGACAGCATCAACCTGCCCATACTGATCAAGGACTTCGAGATAATGTCCAGGTATGGC
>JASFOL010000039.1:0-7853 GCA_050116545.1 bacterium
TCCTCTTTGATCACCTCGATGGGTTTGCCCGTGGCAAGCGAGAGCTCCCTGACCAGGGTTCGAAGCGCCGTATTGGCGATCTCGGCCTCCCGGACATTCAGTGACTTCTTGGTCGATAGCCTCACCAGGTCCCTGACGGCCTCGGCCAGGTCTATGGGATCGCCGGAGAGCACCTTGGTCTTATACTGCAGGGCGCGCTCCTTGGCCTTGGTCCCCATTCGGAAACGGGCCCGCTTCTTCAAGGTCGCAAATATCTTCCTGGCCATGTACTTCGAGACCGGCTTGCGGACCTTGGTGTTCTTCAGCCTCTCCTCGGGAACCCATACCTTCATGTGCATGGCCGGAAACTTGATCTCCACACCCTTGACGCGTCCCCTCGGCAGTTTCTTGGTCTTGACGGCGACGACCTTGCCCAGCCCGTACTTGGGATAGACAATGTCCTGGCCGACCTTGAACTCCGTCATGCTCATACTTCCTCCTAACTCAACTTTCCCGTGACGAGGCATCCTGCCGGAGAAGCAGCAGGTCCTCCCGGTCTATGTCAAGTGTCCTTATCGGGAATGGTATTACGATGCCCTCCTGCTTGAATCGCCGGTGAATCCGCTTCACGAACTCGTGCTTCAGGAGGTAACCGTTGACAAACTCCTCGGCGCGCAAAATCACCGTGAAATTGATACTGGAACTGTCGAAGGTGTGGTAGCGTATGAAGGGCTCGAAGTCCTTCTTCCCGCCATCGACGGTCTCAAGGACGTCTTTGGCGACCTCGATGGTCACCCTTTCCACCTGCTCAAGGTCGCTGTTATAGTGCACCCCCATCTGGAGGAGGATCGACAGTTCCCGCTGGGGCAGATAGTAGTTGGTTATCTTGGCGTCCATGATCTTGGAATTGGGAATCACGATCAGATTGTTCGGAAGGGCTCTGATGGTGGTGCTACGCCAGTCTATCCGGGTCACATAGCCTTCCTCCCCCGTATCCAGCTTGACGTATTGCCCCAGGTCTATCTGCTTGTCGGCGAGAATCTGGATGCCCGCGAAGAAATTGGCCAGCGGTGATTGAAGAGCCAGGGCCACCGCAAGGCTTCCCACTCCGAGCGAAGCCACCAGGGGCGTGATGGACACCCCAGCCGTATCCAGTATGATGAGAAGGGCTATCAGGATTATAATGGATCTGACGGCCGTCTGTACGATGCCGGCGGAACTCTTGATGTACTCGGCCTTCCTCGAGTACTTCCAGAGAAAGGCCTTGACGACGGCGTCCACGAAGAGCACGCCCGCGAGAATCACTGCCACCTTGACAAACAGGTCCAGGACATCCCTCCAGTCCTCGTTCAGGGGGACGATCCTGGCTGCCAGCAGGGCACCCGTCACCAGGACCACGATGAACATCGGGGTCCTCATGGCTCCTATCAGGACATCGTCTATGTCGGTCCTGGTGCTCCTGGCAAACTTGCGAAGACGCCAATAAACTACTCTTATTACTATAGTTAGGGTAATCATCCACGCGACGAATGCCGCGATTCCCACCACCCAGGGGTCAGATAACCATTCGAGTATAGTTTCCAGAGCATTAACCTCCAGAGTCGATATTATCACATTTGCCGGAGGTGTCAAAGATTTCTGACATTTTGACCAAAAAAACCAGTCTCCCACTTGACTAAACCGTGTATTAAGGGCACAATTGGCAGGTTGTATTGAAGTGTCGGGGATTCAAAGTGAGGGGGGCCCACAGGGCACAGCTTGATGACGAAAACAGCAATCCTGGTTGCCGGCACATTTCTCGTTCTTTCCCTGGCCTCGCTGGCCTTTGGCGAGCCGGGCAACCTAACGGGCAAGGTGATCGACGCCAAGACCAAGTCGCCCCTGCCGTTTGCCAATATCGTGATAGTCGACACGCCATATGGAGCCATGTCCATGGACGATGGCTCCTTCTTCATGAGGAATATCCCTGAAGGCACGTACACTGTGCGGGCTTCCTATATGGGCTATGAGCCCGAAGAAATCGAGGGAGTTGTCATCGAGGTCTTCGAGACCACCGAGACCAATTTCAATCTCATCCGCACGGTGATCGAAACCACCGATGAGGTCCTGGTAACCGCCGAGCGTCCCATGGTCGAGGTGGACGTACCCTCCACGGTCCGAAGCGTGGACGAGGACCAGATCCGCGAGATGCCGGTGACCGACATCCAGGACGTGATGGGACTGCAGGCGGGCGTGGTCCAGAGCGATGATGAGATACACATAAGGGGCGGCCGGAGCGATGAGACCCTCTACATTATAGACGGTGTGCAGATGAAAGACCTCGTATCGGGTTCATCATCCGCCATAGAGGTCAGCGCCAAGTCAGTGGCCGAGATGGACGTGATCACGGGCGGCTACAGCGCCGAGTACGGCCAGGCCCTCTCGGGCGTCGTCAATGTCAAGCTCAAGGAGGGCGGCAGCAAGCATCACGGCTACATGGAGTATTCAGGCGATCATCTGGCGTTCACCGATTCGGACTGGAAGACATCTTTCATGACCGACCGCTTTGAGGTCGGCTTCGACGGGCCCGAACCCGTCTCCAATAATCTGCTGCCCAGGATGGGAGTCAGAATACCCGGGCAGGTCACCTATTTCGTGGGATTCTCGGGCAGATACACGGACACCCATCTTCCCAATATCAATGACATACCGGGCGCGAAAGGGCTGGTGACGTCATACGAGGACCGCTTCCTTGGTATGAACTTCACCTATCAGAGCCTGGCGCCCCGCGCCGAGAACAATACGCAGCTCTTCGGAAAGCTGGTCTGGCGCCCTTCCTCCAAGAACAAGTTCGGGCTCTCCTTCACCAAGGCGATCTCGATCGATCAGGGCTATTTCCGCTATGACCCTTATGACGTGACCAGGAACCTGACGGGATACCAGCATGCCTGGTCGCGCCATCTGGACAGCGCCCTTGTCTATACCGGGGACTCCAACAGCCTGGTCTTAAGCTGGACCCAGTTCCTGAGCCAGACCACCTATCACCAGCTCAAGCTCTCCAGGTTCTTCACGCTGGTGCATGCGGATGTCGCGGGGAAGCACTGGACAGAGTACACGATGCCCAATGACGAGGATCTCTGGACTTTCGACGAGGACGGCAACCGGGTCAAGGACGCCGACACGCCCTACTTCATCGAGACAGGCAATGCCGATCTCTGGCATGACCGCTACGGCGAGACCTATACCGCCGCCTGGGACATCACCAAACAGCTTCCGCCCCATCACCAGGTCAAGGGCGGCTTCAACGCATCCTATGAGAACATCCAGTATATTTTCATCCGGCAGCCCTGGGTCTCCGATCCCGACAGCCTGGGTGAGTTCCATGACATATTCCACATATACCCCAATCGCGGCTATCTCTACGTGACGGACAAGATCAGGTTCGAGGGCCTGATCGGCGAGATCGGGCTCAGATATGATTACTGGTTCCCGGGCAAGCAGGTCCAGGACGCGGTCGCCGATACCAGCAACCCCTCGATCACCCAGACCACCCGCGATAATTTCTACCGTGACACCAATGAGATCTTCGGTTACAGGTTCAAGGGCCATCTGAGCCCGAGAGTGGCGATCTCGCATCCCATAACCGACCGCGACAACCTCTTCTTCAACTATGGACACTTCACCCAGATTCCCAGCTATATATGGATCTATTCCAAGCTCTCGTCGGTGTCCAGCGAGGTCTTTCCTCTCATAGGCAACCCGGCGCTCAATCCCGAGGTGTCGGTGCAATATGAGATCGGCGCCAGGCATCAGTTCACTCCGACACTGGCCGCCAATGTGACTCTCTTCTACAAGGACATCTATGATTATCCCACCTCGACGGCTTTCGAGAAGCCCGGCGTGGGCGAGATGTTCATCTACCGGAACCTTGACTATGCCCGCTCGCGCGGCATCGAGGTGGAGCTGCGGATGAAGAGAAGCCACCGCTATGGCGGCTCGCTGGTCTACACCTATTCCCTGGCGACCGGGAAGAGCTCGGACCCCAATACTCTGAAGCTGATTCAGGAGCAGGGCGGCGACGTCGGTACCAGGGAAGCCAGCCTGGCGGAGGAGTACCTGTGGTGGAACCGGCCGCACAAGTTCAATCTCAATTTCAACATGAACATAGTCAAGGGGGACAATTTGAGGCTGTTCGGCCTGGACATGCCCACCGATTGGAACCTCAATATCCAGTGGCTGCTCCAGAGCGGCCGCGCCTACACGCCCACTCTCGACGGCCAGGAGATGGCCAAGCGCTATTCCGAGAACGGGCCCATGAACAATGTCATCGACCTGAGGTTCACCAAGTACTTAGGCGCTGCGCCGCTCAAGTACCGCCTCTATCTTCAGGTCGACAATGTCTTCAACACCAAGACCGTGCGCCGGGTCGATTCCGAAACAGGCGAGGCGCCCGTGGCGGGCGTGGGAAGCTATGATTATGAAATCTCCCCGGGGACCAGCCCCGAGGACGCCGCCCGCCAAATCGAGGGCACCAATTACAGGGCGACCAATCCCAACTTCTGGGGAAGGCCGAGGCAGATCGTGCTCGGGTTAGGAATGGAATGGTAAGGTCAGACACATACAGGGGCGTAAAGGCCCTTCCGGCCGCGGCGCTGGTGATGGCGGCCGCCATTGCGGCCCTCGGGGTGAACCTGCTGATGCCGGCGGCGGCGGTCTCTCAGACCAGCCTTGGGGACCAGCGGGTGGGCACCTCATCGGGCAGCTTCCTCAGAGTGGGCGTGGGAGCCCGCCCCGTCGGAATGGGCGGAGCCTATGTGGCCGTCTGCAATGATGCGGTGTCCTGCGCCTGGAACCCGGCCGGCCTGATCCATATAGACGGCTATGAGTTCGCTCTGACACATACGGAGCTTCCTGCCGACATAGTCTACAATCACGCCTGTTACGGGATGCCGATAAAGAGACTGGACGGGACCATTGCAGTGCAGTTCGGGGTGCTCACGACAGACCTCATGGAAACCACCGAGTACCATCCCTATGGGACCGGCAGGAAATTCGGCTTCACCGACTGGCTGTTCGGCCTCACGGTGGCCAAGCGCTTCACCGACCGGTTCTCGGGCGGCTTCGCCGTGAAGTACGTGCGGGAGGAACTCGGAGTTGAAGTCGGCGGGCCGACCACCGGCGCCCTGGTCCTGGACGCGGGAACCTACTATGAGATAGGACCGCGAAATATGAGACTGGCCGTCGCCCTCATGAATTTCGGCGGGGACATGACGCCCGACGGCACCTATGACACAGAGACCGACAATGGCATAAGCCAGTCCACCTATGCGGGCTTCGCTCCCGCGACCGAGTTCAAGTTCGGAATAGCCCTGGAGCCGGTGGCCAGGCCCTGGCTGGACACGGTGGTCGACTTCGAGCTGGCCCACCCGTCCGACAATAAGGAGTCTTTCCGGCTGGGCGGCGAGGCCTTGTTCAGCAAAGTGCTGGCTGTCAGGGCCGGATATGACTTCGGCGCGGACGCCATGAAGACCAGTTTCGGCCTTGGAGCGAATGTGACGATTCTCGAAGTGAAGTCGAAGATCGACTATTCGGCGACCCTGACCGAATATCTGAGCACGGTTCACAGACTGACCATAACCCTGGGGCGGCCATGAGCAGCATCAAAGCGAGCACCGGATATATCGTGACCATAGCGCTTGCATGCCTTGCCCTCAATTTGGGCCTTCCGGGTTGCGGCGGTAAGTATGACAAGCCGCTGGAGTACTACAAGGAGTACCAGGTCGGACTTTACAGGTATGGCGCCCCTCTGCTGGGCTTCGAGGCGGCCACTCACATGGCGGTCACCGGCGGCCACCTGTTCATCAGCTATGAAAATGACTCGGCGCTGCTGGACTTTTACTCGCTCGGATCACCTAATAGCAATGTGGAGTTTGAGGGGGTGATCCGGCCGACCATCGTCGGGGAGGGCGCGCGTGCGATCGCCGTGGCCGAGACTGAGGATTCGCTGTCCGTCAAGGTCTTCAGGCCGGGGGGCGGCCAACCCATCCTCACCTTCAGCGACCCCGACTGGGTGGAAATCGGAGGGCTGGCCATCGATGACGATGACAATGTCTACGTGGCCGATGCCGCGAGGAATTTCGTGAGATCATATGATATCCAGGGCCGGCGGCGGTTCGAGATCGACCTGGCCGACAGTGGTTTCGGAATAGGACATGTGATGACACCCAGGGGGCTCCACTTCGACGGAGAGCATCTGCTGATAGCCGAGGCCGACGACGAGAAGGCCCAGGTGCAGAGGATCAGGGTCGATGAACCCCAGCAAGGTGTCGTCTTCTCGCCTACGGTGCCGTTTCTGAGTTCGTTCACCGACAGCGTCGGCAATGAGATAGCCCTGGTAAGGCCCGTAGGCGTGTCCACGGATACCGATGGAAACATATATGTGCTGGATCAGGGACTCGGCAAAGTCTACAGATACACGCCGGAGGGCGTTTCGTTCGCCGAGGTGAATTCACCTTTGATCGCGGGGCCGGCTGTGCTGTTCGATGCGGTCGCCATAGGAACTTATCAGGGCGCGGTCTTCGCCTTTGAGCGTGATACCGGCACCATACACGTCTGGTATTCGACGGAGCAATCTACGGATCAATCCACGGAGCAATGATGAATAGACTGGCAATTGGCATATGCGCGGCTCTCCTGATACTGACGGGAGGCCTGCACCGGGCCGAGGCCCACGATCCGCCGGCGGGGTATGAACTCTCCGGTTACGGTGTCGGAGCTCATGAGCTCTCGGGCGCCATGGCCACCGATGTCCCATTCCAGGGACAGCAGACCGATGGAAATGCCATGGGGCTGGTGGTCTCCAATTATGGCTTCTTCGGCAACAACTTCGTCACCCGGAACCCGTCGATGGAATACCCTCTGGGCACCGGGCAGGAACACCTGATCCGCGCCGGTCTGTGGGTAGGAGCCATAAACGCCGACGGTGATACCGTGGTATCCTCAGGAGCCATATCGGGATACTGGGGAACCTCCACAGCATCGGCCACCGAGTACACGCCCGTCGAGAAGCTGAAGGAGAGATCCATCCTCATAACCAGCCGCGCCTATTCCAAGGACGCCATCAGCGAGCAGGACTTCATCACCGAGTACAGGGACTATCCCAGGCGCGGGAGCAATGAGGCGGTGCTCAGGATAAGCGTCAAGCAGGAGGTCTACCTGTGGAGCTATGACTTCGCGGAGGCCTTCGTGATCGTGAGTTTCACAATCAAGAACGACGGCGAGGGCTTCCTGACCGCCCCCTGCTTCGGGATCTTCGGCGAGCTCGCCTCGGGCTGGAAAGGCGCCTATGAACAGTGGCGTCCGCCCGGAAGCTCCTGGTTCAGAAACAAGCAGCTGGAGTACTTCCCGAACGAGAGGATGGTCGGCGAGCATCACCACACATATCAGAACGGGCTGTGTCCGTCCTGGGGAGCAATCGCCTTGCTCGGGGCCGAGGGAAGCGCTGTCGACTCCATCGGCGAGGTCAATGTCAACTTCCGGTGGTGGGACTGGTACTGGGAGCAGGACAATCCCCTGGGGGAAGCCGGGCGCTATGAATTCATGTCGATTCCCAATATCGACCCCACCGATGACATACAACCCGGCGAGGATGATCCGGTCGAGCTGATCTCGGCGGGCCCCTTCCCCACCATGGCCTCCGGAGATTCAATCGTGGTGGTCTGCGCTTTCGTGGGCGGGCTGGACCGCGAGAGCCTGATATACAATGTGGGATGGGCCCAGAGAGCATATGACAATGACTATGTGCTGCCCTCCCCGCCACAGCCATCCCGCTTCAGGGTGCAGCCGGGACCGGGCAAGCTGACGCTGCTATGGGACAACTACCCCGAGGATAAGAC
>JASFOL010000040.1:0-7821 GCA_050116545.1 bacterium
TGAGACCCGAACTGAGATCGCTTATCGTAAGAGAGGTGCTGAAGGACTGATGGCTGAGAGGGTGATAGGAAGAGTCGGGCGCGTGGTTGGCCCTGTGGTGGAAGCCAGCGAGGTCGCCGGCGTCGAGATGCTGGAGCTGGTCTTTGTTGGTGATGAGCGCCTGGTTGGAGAAGTGGTGCGCATCAAAGGTGACGCGGCATGGGTCCAGGTTTATGAGGACACCACGGGCTTAAGGCCCGGGACGCCGGTCTATGGCAGGGGTGAGCCTCTCTCTGTGGAGCTGGGCCCGGGCCTGATAGGCGGCATTTTCGACGGAGTCCAGCGTCCCCTGGATATCCTCAGGGCCCAGACAGGTGACTTTGTCTCCAAAGGCGTTCACGTCGAATCGCTTGACAGGGAGCGGCGCTGGACCTTCGAGCCGGTCCTGGAAGCAGGTACCGAGGTGGTGCCGGGACAGGTGATCGGAAAGGTGAAGGAGACCGACCTGATCGAGCACCGGGTAATGGTGCCGCCCGGATGGGCAGGTGTGCTGGCGGACCTGGCTCCGGCCGGGGAGTATGCCCTGGAGGATGCAGTTGGGCGCTTGAAAGGCGAGGACGGCGAGCGGGAGCTGAAGCTTTACCAGAAGTGGCCGGTCAGGGTGGGAAGGCCGTACAAAACCAGAAAACCCCACACGGTGCCTCTCATTACGGGGCAGCGTGTTCTCGATACTCTCTTCCCGGTGGCGCGGGGTGGGGTCGTGGTGGTTCCGGGCGGTTTCGGAACGGGCAAGACCATGGTCCAGCACGCGCTCGCCAAGTGGTGCGATGCAAACCTGGTCGTCTATATCGGCTGCGGAGAGCGCGGCAATGAGATGACCGAGGTGCTGCTGGATTTCCCGAAACTGGTCGATCCGCGCACCGGCAAGTTCCTCATGGAACGCACGATACTGATAGCCAATACATCCAATATGCCGGTCGCCGCCAGGGAGGCAAGCATCTACACCGGGATCACCATAGCCGAGTATTATCGCGACATGGGATATCACGTTGCGGTGATGGCGGATTCCACATCGCGATGGGCCGAAGCCCTCAGGGAGCTCTCCGGCCGCATGGAGGAAATGCCCGCTGACGAGGGCTTCCCGGCATACCTTCCTACGCGGCTTGCCGAGTTCTACGAACGGGCGGGCCTTGTCGAGACCCTGTCGGGAGCCGAGGGCTCGATAACCACGATAGGAGCGGTCTCGCCCCCGGGCGGCGACTTCTCCGAGCCGGTCACGCAGCACAGTAAGCGTTTTGTCAGGGCCTTCTGGGCCCTGGACAAGCAGCTCGCCAATGCGCGCCATTACCCGTCGGTCAGCTGGCTGGCAAGTTACAGCGAGTACACCGATGAGGTCACCGAGTGGTGGGACGAGACCACCAGAGGCGAGTGGAAGGAACTGCGCTCGGCGATCATATCCATCATGCAGAGGGAAGCCAGGCTGGAGAGAGTGGTCAAGCTGGTGGGAGCCGACGTCCTGCCCGACAGCCAGCGCCTGATCCTGGAGACCGCCACCATCTTCAAGAACGCCTTCCTGCAGCAGAATGCCTTCGATGAGGTCGACGCTTTCTGTGTGGCCGAGAAGCAGTACAGGATGCTCAAGATAATCGTCAGGTTCTATGACCTGGCATCGGAGGCCATCAAGAAGGGCGGAACCCTGGTGGGAATAAAGAAGCTGCCTGTGATGCGGGATATTATGCAGATGAAGTACGAATATGCCAATGAGGACGCCGCTAAACTGGAGGATCTTGAGAAGAAGCTGGAGGAATCGATAAATGAGTTCGGAAGCGTCTTCGGATAGGCCGGCCGGGAGCCGGGAGGGTCGGCGCGAACTGCTCGACCAGCGGGAATATGTGGGCATCGGTGAGATATCGGGACCGATCGTCGCGCTCAGCGGAATCCACGATGTGGGCTACAATGAGCTGGTCGAGATAATCGATGGCACCGGAAGGGTCAGGTTGGGCATGACCCTGGAGGTCTCGAGCGGCGCCGCGGTCGTGCAGGTCTTCGAAGGGACATCCGGACTCACACTGGGAGCCACCAGGGTCCGCTTCAGAGGCGAACCTCTGAGAATGGCCGTCTCACCCGAGCTGCTGGGCCGGGTCTTCGACGGCCTGGGAAGACCCATAGACGGCGGCCCCGAGCCGATCGGGGAGGCGCGGGATGTCAATGGTCTTCCGGTAAACCCGACCGCGAGGGAGTATCCGCGCCAGTTCATCCAGACAGGCATCTCGGCCATCGACGGCATGAACACGCTGGTCAGGGGCCAGAAGCTCCCCATCTTCTCCGGCAGCGGCCTTCCCCATATGCAGCTGGTCGCCCAGATATCCAGGCAGGCCCGTATAGTCAGTGAGGACGCCGGCTTCGCTGTGGTCTTTGCCGGTATGGGAATCAAGCACGATGAGGCCATGTACTATATAAGGAACTTCGAGGAGTCCGGCGCCATGGAGCGTGCAGTCGCCTTCCTGAGCCATGCCGACGCCCCGTCGGTCGAGCGGTTGATCACGCCCAGGGCGGCCCTCACGGTTGCCGAATACCTGGCCACCGAGAAGGGCATGCATGTTCTGGTCATCATGACCGACATGTCCAACTACTGCGAGGCCCTGAGGGAGATCTCGACCGAACGCGAGGAAATCCCCAGCAGGAAGGGTTATCCGGGATACCTTTACAGCGATCTTGCCAGCATCTATGAGCGCTCCGGGATACTCAAAGACAAGCCCGGCTCCATAACCCAGATGCCCGTCCTGACCATGCCCAATGATGATATTTCCCATCCCATCCCCGACCTCTCGGGTTTCATCACCGAGGGGCAGATAGTGCTGGAGAGGGACCTGAGCCAGCGCGGCATCTACCCGCCGATCGCGGGTCTGCCTTCACTGTCGCGTCTGATGAAGGACGGGATAGGAAAAGGCATGACCAGGGAGGATCATGCGCATCTGGCCAGCCAGCTCTTCGCCGCCTATGCGCATGTCAAGGAAATAAGGGCCCTGGCCAGCGTGATCGGCGAGGAGGAACTGGCGCCGGTAGATCACAGATACATCGAATTCGGCGACACCTTCGAGAAAGAGTTCCTCTCTCAGAGCTTCGATGAGGACCGTTCGATCGAGCAGACCCTGGACCTGGGGTGGAAGGTCCTGTCGACGCTCCCCAGGGAGGAGCTCCACCGGATCACCGAAGAGGAAATCAGGAAGTACTACGGGAAGTGAGACCGCGGGCTGAACAGGAAATGAGTTTGAAACTCGAACGGGAAGTGAATTTGGAACTGAAGCCGGAAGCGAGTCCGGAACTGAAGCGGGAAGTGTGATGGCGAAATACGAGGTAGCTCCGACCCGTACGAATCTGCTCAGGCTGAGAGACGACCTCGAGCTTGCTCACGAGGGACATGAGCTCCTGGAGCAGAAACGTGAGATACTCGTGGTTGAGCTCAAGGGCCTGACCGCCAGGGCTGTCGAGGCCCAGAAGCTGGTGGACGAGGAGCTTGCCCGGGCCCATGCGGCGCTGATGGAGGCCCAGCTGGCGAGCGGGGATTCCGGGATCTCTTTCGCATCACGCGCGGTCAATGTCAAGAGCGACATAAACCTGAAGGAACGGAGAATCATGGGTGTGGCGATCCCCACGGTCAATATCTCGCTGAAGGACAATGCCCCGTATTATGGGCCGCAGGGGACCTCGGTGTGGACCGATGAGGCGGTGGTGAGATTCAAGAACGCCATCGCGGCGATCGGAAGGCTCGCCGAATCAAGGATATCGCTGATAAGGCTGGCACGCGAGATCCAGAAGACCGTCCGGAGGGTCAATGCCCTGGAAAAGGTCTTCATCCCGGACTATGAGGAAACCGTCAAACATATAGAGGACTCATTGGAGGAAGCCGACCGGGAAGCGTTCTTCGCGCTGAAGCTGGTCAAGGGAAGGCTTGAAGCCCGCAGGGGGTGAGGTAATGAGCAGTGCGCCGTTCGCCAAGATTGTGCTGTCCGTGGATGCCACCGAGGCGGCCTTAGACGCCGCCAGGTATGCCATCGCCCTGGCGAAAGCATACGGTGCGCAACTCCACGCCGTATACGTGGTGAACGAAAAGATGATCAAGGAGCTGCTTAGCGCAAAGGTCTTCGTCCTGGATGAGGAGGTCGACCTGGAGCATGACCTCGAGGAGGACGGCAAGCGCTATCTGGGAGCAGTCGAGAGGCTTGCCCGGGACAAGGACCTTGAGATCACCACCGAGCTCCTCAAGGGAGTGGTGCACAGGGAGGTTGTAGATAAAGCTACCCACCTGGGCGCCGGTCTTATTATCATTGGTGAGATTGAAGAGCCCATGAGTAGGCGCGATGTCTATTTTGATGAGGGAGAGATGATCCTCCGGTTGGCCAAGTGCCCGGTGCTGACCGTCAAAGGCGGGCAGATCGCTCGATCCCTTTACGAATCTGCATAGTGTGTTGTGGAGGCCTGGCAATGATACTTGAGAAAATCATAAGCATCGAACGCGTGAAGATATGGGGCGCGGATGTTGACAAATGGGCGGCGATCGACGATCTCGCCGATCTCATATCCTCCAGCTCCGAGGGAGCCGACCGGAATACTCTGATCGATGATGTGTTGGAACGCGAATACAAGGGCAGCACCGGCATCGGCAAGGGAATCGCCATTCCCCATGCGAGGACCGCGGGAGTCAAGTCCCTGGTTGGAGCCCTGGGCATATCGAGCCAGGGCATAGACTTCGAGGGCGAAGACGGTCAGCCTTGCCACATGGTATTCCTGATACTTGCCCCGCCGGAGGAGTCAACAGCCTATCTCAAGGCCCTCTCTGCGGTCGCCTTCATAGGGAAGGACGAGGCCATAATGTCCAGGCTGACATCCGCGTCATCGCCCGGCGAAGTCATTTCGGTGCTGGACGCAGTTGAAAGCGGCAACCATTAGAAGAAAGGGACGGCCCCCGAAAAAGGGGAGAGCGCCCCTTTTTCTGGAATATGGGCGCTCTCCCTTTTTCCGTTTTTCGGAGCGAGTAGATGACTTCTCGTGAAAAGTCCATCCTCATAGCAGTTTCCGCCTGCCATGCTCTTATCCACGCTTACATGCTTGTGTTCCCGACCATCTACGAGTCGGTCGGCGTCTCTCTCAACCTCAAGTTCTCCGGTGTGGGACTGGTGGGCATGGCTTCGTATATGGCTTTCGGCTTCGGCTCGCTTCCTGCCGGGTTCCTATCGGACAAGCTGGGAGCGAGGCTGATGCTGGTGATTTGCCTGGCCGGAATGACCCTGGCATCCATGCTCGTATTTGTCATGGGTTCGATCGGGGGTGTGGTGGTGGCGCTTGTGCTTCTCGGCCTTTTCGGCAGCATGTATCACCCGTCCGGTCTATCGCTCATAAGCAATACGATCAAGGAGCCGGGAAAGGCCCTGGGCATTCACGGCATGGCCGGCACCGCGGGCGTGGCCGTGGCCCCGGTGATCGCGGGTCTTGTGACCGCCCGCTATGGCTGGACCTACTCTTACCTGGTTTTTGGCGCGGCCGGCATTGCTATCCTGGGCGTACTGCTTTTCGGTCTGGGGTTTCATCTGAGGAGCGAGAACCGCCAGGAGAAGGTGCCGCGAAAGAGCCTCCGCGCCAGCATGACCCGCGAGCTGATCATGATCTATGTGATCGGAGCGATCTACGGCCTCATATACCGGGGCATCATGACCTTCTTTCCGACCTATCTTTCCCAGCGTGTCAGCTTCATCGGAGATGATGTCGGCCGCCTGGGCCTGGTGAGCTCTGCAATACTCGTGGTCTCACTTGTGGGGCCGCTGGTCGGAGGGTATCTCGCGTCCAGCCGCAAGAGCATAGACCGTAACATTTTCCTGGTCTTCACGCTGCTGGCCGGGCTGTCGATCGGCTTCTATTTCGGCCAGGGCATACTCCTGATAGCGGTGGCGGCCCTCGCGGTATTCCTGATATTCGGGTTCCAGCCGCTTCAGAACACGCTGCTTGCCAAAGTGTCTCACTCCACGCGACGCGGCGCGGTCTTCGGCATCAATTATACTGTGGGCTTCGGCATCGGCGCCTTCGCCAGCGGCATCGGCGGCGTGGTCGGCGAGGCCTATGGCCTCAGATCTATATTCCTGCTTATGCTCGGGCTTTGCATTGTTGAGATGATTTTGATCACGGCCGCGCGCCGCGCGAGAGGGGAGAGCGAGGAAGATGGAGTGTCCTAGCCGCGAAAAGAACATGAAAGACTGCAACTGCTCCTATGAGCCCTGTTCCAGGAAGGGCACCTGCTGTGAGTGCATGGCCTATCATCGCAGGTCCGGAGAGCTTCCCGCGTGCTATTTCCCGGATGACGTTGAACGGACCTTTGACAGGTCGATTGCCAGGTTCATAGAGTGCAATAAATGAAATAGGTGTCTGTCACCAATCTGGTGGTCCCCAATCTGAAGGAGGGGGATATTGCTGATTCTCCGGGCGATTACGAAGTTTCTCACCTCGACCAGGGTGGCGATAGTTGTGATGGTGATTGTCACCCTGCTGTCCCTGATAGGCGCGATGCTTCCCCAGGGAGCCGGACAGCAGGCCTATATAGGGGCCTATGGAAAGGCCTGGGGCAATCTGGTCTGGCATCTCGGTTTCACCGATATCTTCAGGGCAAAGTACTTCTCGGCCCTTCTTGTTTTTCTTTGCATCATGGTGTTCGCCTGTTCCTTGAAAAGCCTACCCCGGCGCATAAGGCTGGCCACGCGGCGCGAGTATATCGCCGATCACGGGCGGCTCAGCGGCCTTGCCGATCATGCCGACCTTGTGCTCGGCGTGGATCAGGAAGAGGCCGTGCTCCACATCAAGGACATCTGCCGGAAGCGCCTTTACTCGGTCGCCTCCCGGACCGTGGACGGATCGGTGCTGCTCAGCGCATCAAGGATGGGTTTCTCACGCTACGGCAGCCTCATGCTTCACCTGAGTTTCATCTTCATCTTGATCGGCGCCATCACCTCGACCCGCCTGGGAAGCCGCCACTTCAGGGAAGCTCCGGTCGGGGACGAATTCGCGCTCAGCCTGTCCGGGGGCGAAGAGATCACAGTCATGGTCGAGGATTTCAATGTCGAGTTCGATGACAATGATCACATATCCGACTTCATATGCGACGTGGCCCTGGCCAGGCAGGACACTATCTTCATGAGGCACAGCATAAGGCCCAATCATCCGCTCAAGTACGGAGGCCGGGAGATATATCTTCAGTCCTACTCCGAGGCGATGGAGGGTATTGTGGTCACCGTCTATGATTCCCTGGGCCAGGTGGTGCTTCCGCATCTCTTCCTGGGCCTTGATGATGAGGTCTATGTTGAGGAACTCGGGGCAAGAGCAAGGATCGATCTGGGGATGGTCCCGACAGTCAGGCTCCGGCTCGATAACGGAGCCCTGGAGACCTATGTGGTCCAGGAGGTGGTGGAGCGCAATCGGGCCGATCGCTACCAGTTCGTGATCATGTACGCCGTACCCTCGGTGATTGTGTTTCTCGAGGTCGTCAGAGAGCCCTTCCAGGGCTTCATATACATGGGATTCGCCCTCCTGACGCTGGGCACATTCATCTCGCTGTATCTGTCTCATCGCCGGATATGGTTCAAGGTTGATGGAGAGGAAGGCGGCAGGGCACGGGTGGCCTTCGGCGGGCGAGCCAATCGGGGCCGCCCGGGCTTCAAGGCTGAATTCGAGGCCATAAAGGAGACACTAGATGAGCTTGCTTGATCTCACACTGTCCAGAATCGCAGTGATTGTCTACTTCGCCGCCGCTGTCCTGACCGGCCTGGAGACTCTGCTGGGCAAGAAGACGCTTGGTCT
>JASFOL010000041.1:0-7796 GCA_050116545.1 bacterium
GAAACTCCACCGTCCCCGCCGTGGGCTGCCGGAGTCCCACAAGCACCTCGAAGAGCTCATCCTGCCCATTGCCGTCGACGCCGGCGATCCCGAAGATCTCGCCCCGGTGGACGGCAAATGACACATGGCTCAGGAGCTCGTGGCCTTTCCGGGCCAGGAGCGAGAGGTTCTCAACCGTGAGCACCGCTTCACCCCGCGAGGCCGCCTTCCGGCCCGATACGGTCTCGATGCTCCGGCCCACCATCAGCTCGGCCAGCCGCGCCGCGTCGGTTTCCGCGACCGGCATCGAGTCAATCACCTCGCCGGCCCTCAGGACCGTCACAGTGCTGGCAACCTCCATCACCTCTTCCAGCTTATGGGAGATGAAGATCACGGTCCGGCCTCCCCCGGTAAGCGTCTTCAGGGTCGAGAAGAGGCCGCGGGTTTCCTGCGGCGTCAGCACCGCCGTCGGCTCATCCATGATGATGATTCGGGCATCCCGGTAGAGCACCTTCAGGATCTCGACCCTCTGTTCCTCGCCCACCGAGAGATCGTCCACCTTACGGTCGAGGTCCACCTCCATGCCATACTCGCGCATCAGGCTTTCGACCCGGCTGCGGGCCGTATCGGTGTCCAGGAAGAGTCCCTTCCGCGGCTCAGAACCCAGCACGATATTCTCCAGCGCGGTGAACTGACCGATCAGCATGAAATGCTGGTGGATCATTCCGATCCCGTGGTCAATGCCCAGGAAACCTTCGGATACGGGGAGTGGTTTGCCGTCCAGGATGACCTTTCCGGAATCGGGACGGGTAAGCCCATAGAGGATGTTCATCAGGGTGGACTTCCCGGCTCCGTTCTCACCGATCAGGGCGTGGACCTCGCCCCTGCGGACATCAAGGCTGACGTCGTGATTGGCAAGCACGCGGGGGAAGCGCTTGGTGATGCCTTCAACCCTGATCACGAAATCCACGGCGGTCTCGGCCGGATTCAGATTGTGTGTCTCCTCCGGACCCAGGTCACACCTCCAAGACTGGCAGCCGGCCCTCACGAATCGGCCGGCCTTCATGAGTTAACCTGTCCCTGCGAGTCGGCCGGTCCCGACGAACGATACTGCCCCAAAGAAAGCAGGGGTCAGGACTCGCATTCTAGCACATGCGCGCCAGAATTCAAGACCCGACCCCAATCTGCCCGGGCTCGCCCCGATCTGTCTGAGCGCGCCCGATCTGTCCAGGCTTGCTGCAACCGGCCCGGACTTCTCCGTGCTATGCCAGGCTACTTCTTCTTGCTCTTGTCCGGGAATGCCGGGATATGCGGCTGCTTCTTGGGATCCCGCTTGAGATCATCCAGAAGCACCTCAATCCCCTTCTCCAGCTGGGCGTCTCTGCCCCGGATCACGTCGCCCGGCATGTTCTCGACCACGATATCGGGTTCGACCCCGTGGTTCTCCAGCGTCCATCCGCCGTCGGCTTCCCACCAGGCAAATTCCGGAATGGTCATCATGCCGCCGTCGATGAATGGCTTGTCCATGCGGATTCCGACAACGCCTCCCCAGGTCCGCTCGCCGATCACCGGCCCCAGTTTGGCCAGTTTGAAGGCGCGCGGGAAGATGTCGCCGTCCGAGCCCGCCTGCTGATTCGTGAGCACCGCCTTGTGCGCGTTCACCGCATCATCCGGATAGGGGTAGACCTTGCCCTTGCGCGGCTTGCCGTAGGCCAGAAGGTCAACCGAGATCCGCCTCAGGATGAGATCGGACACGAATCCGCCGCCATTGTAGCGGGCGTCGATCAGAAGCGCGGGCTTATCCAGCTGCGGGTAGAAGGTTCTCTGGAACTCGATCAGGCCCGAGGTGCTCATGTCCGGGATGTGGATATATCCGATGCGGCCATCGGAGGCCTCAGACACCTTTTCCCTGTTGGTGCGCACCCAGTCCAGATACCTGACTCCCATCTCGCCACCCATGGTGGTGACCTCCACCTTTCTGGCATCCTTGAACGACGGCTTGTCATTCACGGTCAGCTCAACTTCGGTGTAAGCCAGATTGAGGAAAGCGGAATAGAAGTTGGTGGGCATCTTGATCTCTTCCCCGTTTACCGCGAGTATATAGTCACCCACCTTGATGCCCGCGTGGGTCAGGGTCAGCGGAGACTGCCTGTCCATGACCGACGGCTCGAACGGGAATATCTTCTTGATCCTGTAATAGCCTCCCGGACCTTCGGGAGCGATGTCGGCGCCGAGCATCCCCACTGTTATGCGGTCGGGACTCACGGTGTCGCCGCCCCAGATATATGTATGAGATGTCGAAAGCTCCGCGATCATCTCCCCGATCAAGTCACCCAGCTCATCCCTGGTGGCGACTCTGGGAAGAAGCTTCTCGTACTTGGCCTTGATTCCCTGCCAGTCGATGCTGGCCATATTTGGGGCCCAGTAGAAGTCGCGCTGCAGCCGCCAGGCCTCATTGAACATCTGCTGCCATTCCTGGCGGGGGTGGAGCTTTATCTTCCAGCTGGAAAGATCGACCGCCGAATCGTCATCGCCGGACTTGCCTGCGTCCACGACATTGTAGGTGTTGCCCTGCCTGTAGACCATCTTCTTGCCGTCCGGGGAGAGGCGGAATGAGTTGATGCCGGAGAGGACCTCCTCCTCTTTCTTCTCCTTGAGGTCATACATCTCTACACTGTAGATCGGCGACTCGGAGCCGCGGCGCTGGCCGTCGGTCATGCCCAAAGAGGGGCGCGAGCGGTAAAAGATCTTGCCCTCGGCCGCCCACAGATTGTCATAGTGGCCGGCATCCACGGGTATCTCGACCACCCGGTTCATGATACCGTCCAGGTCCACGACTATGTCCTCGACTCCCTCATCATCCTCGCCGTGCTTGTCATCGTCCTTGCCGTTCTCTTCCCCGTTCTCCTCATCCTCCATCTCTTCCGGCTCCCTGGGGAAGAGGGGCGACTTCTCCCCGGCCTTGAGCACGATCAGGTAGGGCTTGGTCATCTTGTCCACTATCGCATCGAAACCTATCGTGCTCAGCACGGGATTGATGGTGCGGTTTGAGAGGAAGTAGAGATACTTGCCCTCGGGATCCCAGCTCGGTGAATTGTCGTCTGTGAAGACATCGGTTACGCGCGTCACCTCACCCGACCGGGTATCGTAGATGAAGATCGATTTGTAACGCTGATCGTCATACTTGGCATAGGCCAGCCACCTGCTGTCCGGAGACCAGCTATAGTCGGTGATCTCCCAGATATCGCTTGAATCCGCCCTGGTAACACGGCCTGTCTCGGCATCGACCACATATACGGTCTGGTTCCCATCGGTATACGCCAGTTTCTTGCCGTCCGGAGACCATTCGGGTGGATACTTCCAGTTGTCTGTGTTCTCGGTCAGCTGCCTGGGCTCGCCTTCCGGGATGTCCACCAGATAGATCTCCTCTTCGCCTGATTTCTCGGATACAAAGGAGAGTTTCTTGCCGTCGGGGGACCATCGAGGGTACTTCTCGCGGACACCCGAGGAGTTGGTCAGCGCGATGGTCCTTCCTTCCTTGGCGGGGATAAGCGCGATGTCTCCGCGCGCGCAGAATGCGACCCTGGTGCCCTTGGGGGCCACTTCATAGTCGGTCACATAGTCGGCGGGGCTGACCCAGCGAACCCTCTGCTCGACCCTGTCCGAGGGGACCCGGATCGGGATCATCCTGTAGTCACCCGAGACCGTGTCCAGCATCCAGATGTCTCCGCCATTCATGTAGACGATTTTGGTGCCCTGGTGAGACGGCCAGCGAATATCGTACTCATCGTGAAAGGTGTGCTGCTTGATGCCCGAACCGTCCGGGTTCATGCTATAGATATTCATGGTAGCGTCACGGTCGGATATGAAGTATATGCGGTCGCCTATCCACATGGGGAAGGCATCGGTGCCTTCATATGTGGTCACAAGCTTGAAGTCCAGTTTCTTGGTGTCGCCCACCCAGATGTCCTGCGCGAGGCCTCCCCTGTAGCGCTTCCAGGTCCTGAACTCCCTGGAAAAGCGGTTGAAGGCCACACGGCTTCCGCCCGGCTCCCAGGAGATCAATGACACCTGGTCCAGGGGTATCTGCTCCGGAAAACCGCCGTCGGGCGAGATCCTGAAGATCTCATACGTGTAATGCGGAGAGTTGCGCATCGATCGGAAGATTATGCTCTCCCCGTCCTCCGACCAGCCGAGGACGTACTCGGAGTAAGGATGGAAGGTCAGGCGCTTCGGGACACCGCCCGTGGCCGGAATCACATATGCGTCATTGCCCCCGGCATCATACTCGCCGGTGAAGGCTATGTACTTCCCATCCGGTGAGAAGCGGGCAAGATACTCTCTTCCCACCGCCTGGGTAAGCCTCCGGGCAAGCCCGCCGGTGGCTGGCACCGTCCAGAGATCATTGTCACTGGTGAAGACGATCGTATTGCCGTGGATGGCCGGAAAGCTTAGATAGCCTTCCTCCAGGTCGCTCGGCGACGACATAACGCCGTTCGCGACCACCAGGGTAAGGCAATAGACTGCGATTTTCAGATACAGAAGTCGCATAGAGCCCTCCTTGTGGGTAAGGGGATACAATCAGAGGTTGGCACGCAAGCACCGCATCGCTTCTATCCAATTCCAGAGTCTACTGAAGACTCACCCTCTTGTCAAGAAGACAAACGGGAATACTATTTGGCCCGAAGAGTGCTGCACGGGCGCCGGTGTGGAGCCTGGCAATCGGGAATACTCTTGACATATGTCGACCGGCTGTATGAATGTGGATGCGTAGATGATATGCACGGGAAGTTGCTGGCCAATCCGGCGGGGGGATAGAGATATGCGGATCTGCCTGGTGAACACATACCATTGCAGGCGTGGCGGCGACTCAACTTACGCGTTTTACCTTGCCGATCCGCCTGAGGAGAAGGGTCACGAGGTGGTCAATTTCGGCATGAACCACCCGCCGAATGTGGAGAGCCATTGCAGAGACTTCTTCGTAAGTTATATGGATTACCGCGAGGCTTCGCGCTCCATGAATCCGTTAACCCGCCTCTGCGAGGCATGCAATAGACACCACAATTAAACCAAGCAGTTTCATGAGGTCCAAGTTGATGGAAGGTGGCTTTGATGAGGATAAGGTCCAGGTGATAGACAATCTCATCGATGCCAGCACCCTTGAGCCGGCTTTTGAACCTGGAGACTATGCGTTGTTCTTCGGCCGGCTCTCCGCGGAAAGGGCATAGATG
This sequence comes from bacterium, assembly GCA_050116545.1. Lineage (GTDB taxonomy): Bacteria > Arandabacterota > Arandabacteria > Arandabacterales > Arandabacteraceae > JAUVJV01. The sequence goes on from JASFOL010000041.1 coordinate 5,211, forward strand.
TGTTGATCCGAGCTGCATGCAGGGTTATGGAAGAGAGATTCCTGATTGCCGGCGATGGACCGCTGCGGGCCCATCTTGACGCAACCGCTCAAAGGGAAGGCTGCGGCAATGTGGAGTTCCCGGGCTATGTGGAAAAGGAGCGCCTCTTCGATCTGGTAAGAGGTGCCGCCTTTGCAGTAACCCCTGCGGTGTGGTGCGAGAATTCCCCTTACAATATTGTCGAATCCTTTGCCCCGGGCAAACCCGTCATCGGTTCAAGAATAGGCGGCATACCGGAACTCGCAGTAGATGGAGAGACGGGCATTCTCGTCCCTCCCGATGATGAAGGAGCTCTGGCCGAGGCGATGAATCGCCTCGCCGGGGATCCATCATTGACACTGGAACTCGGCCGGAACGCAAGACGAAAGGTCGAGACCGGGTTTAACGCTCAGGTTCACTATGATAGACCGGCGCAGGTCTATGCTGGTCTCACAGGTTGAGGAGCTGACACCATGAAGATCGCAATGATAGGGATTAAGGGCTTACCAGCAACGTGGGGCGGCATGGACAAGATCGTCGAGGCAATGAGCATAGAGCTGGTGAATAGGGGGCACGAGGTCACCGTCTACTGCAGGCCTTACTACGTGACTGACAGGCGAAAGGAGTACAAGGGTGTAAAGCTGGTGTACACACCGACCATAAACACCAAGCATCTGGACGTGGCAATACACAGCTTCAATTCGATCATGGACTGCCTCTGGCGCGATTTCGACATAGTACACATCCATTCGATTCCCCCGGCAGTCTTCGCCGGTCTTCCGCGCATTTTTGGAAAAAAGACGATAGTTCAGGTTCACGGACTCGGGTGGACGGACGTCACCTGGGGACCCTTTGTGCGCTTTCTTATGAGGTTGTTCGAGTATCCTGCAGCCTACTGGTCCAACGCACTGGCTACGGTCTCTGATCCCGCGGTGAAGTACTTCGAGGACAAGTACGGCATCGACGTCAAGTACATAACATCGACCACTGAGTTTGGCGAGCCGAGGCTGCCGGACAAGATCAAGGAACTTGGGCTTGACCGGAACGGGTACCTGCTCTTTGTGGCGAGGCTCACGCCGCAGAAAGGGCTTCACTATCTCCTGCAGGCCTTTAAGAAAGTCAAGACGGACAAGAAGCTTGTGATCGCAGGCGCAGTCGATCCCGGTGACGGCTTGGCCGATTACGTTAAGGACCTGGAGGCAATGGCAGATGAAAGAACCAGGTTCTTGGGTTGGATATATGGAGACCTGCTCGACGAGCTCTATACGAATGCATTCCTATTCGTTCTGCCTTCCGAGACGGAAGGACTCTCGGTATCGCTTATCGAGGCCATTAACTTCGGGTGCGGAGTGCTCGTCAGCGACATACCTGAGAACCTGGACGCCATCAGGGACTATGGATTCTCCTTCAAGAGTGGCGACGTCGGTGATCTGACGGCGACCATCCAGCATCTCGTGGACCATCCCGAGCTCGTTGAGGCAAAGCGTGATACCGGACGGGAGTATGTAAGAAACCGTTATGGTATCAAGCCTGTTGTGGACAGGCTGGAGGAAGTCTATGCCGAGATGCTCGGGCAAAAGACGAAGCTATCGGGCAAAGTACAAAGCTAATGGGTTGAAGTGTAGTCAGTAACGGCGATCCTGCCCGAGATGATATCCTGTTTTATGGAGGCTATCCTATCGATCACCTCGGGCGGTATCAGGGCCTTGTTATACTCATCCAGGGCATACCCTACACCATCGATCTCCAGGCCGTAGACATGCTCTCCACCCTTAAAGCGGCCCTCGACTACGTCCTTGACAATCTCGAACACCGAGATGTCCACGCGCTTGACCATGCTGGTCAGCACGTGGCCCGGCGCCATATAGTTCTGGTTGGCGTCAACACCGATCGCGAGGAGGCCGCGCTCCTGGGCGGCGTCGATCACGCCATTGCCCGTTGAGCCCGCCGCCTGGAAAATGATGTCGGCCCCGCGTTCGAACTGGCTCAGTGCCAGGCTCTTGCCCTTGACCGGGTCATGAAAAGCCTGGGGTCCGGAGCCCGCATAGGCCACGAGCACCCGGGCGTCCGGCCTGACGTACTTGACGCCCTCAGTGAAGCCCACCTCGAACTTGTGGATCAGGGGAATGTCCATCCCACCGATGAAACCCACCTTGCCTGTGGATGTCGTGAGCCCGGCTATCGCTCCGACCAGGAATGAGCCTTCATGCTCCCTGAAAATCAGCGAGGCCACATTGGGCGCGTCCACCTCGGCGTCTATGATGGCAAACCTTGTATCAGGAAATTCTCCCGCGACCTTGGCAAGCGCGTCTTTCATGAGGAAGCCGACGCCGATTATCAGATCCAGGCCCTCCTCGGCGTATTGTCTCAAATACTTCTCATCCTCCGACATCTGTTCGGGCTGGCCGTATAGCGGTTCTATCCCCAGCTCGTCCGCGGCGCGCATCAGGCCCTCATATGCGGAGTCATTGAAGGACTTGTCTCCTAGCCCTCCCACTGAGAGCACCAGCCCTATCCGCACGCGGTCCGCCTTGTCTCCACCGGCCTGCTTCTCCGAACCCCGGCATG
>JASFOL010000042.1:0-7690 GCA_050116545.1 bacterium
CATGCGGGGGAGATTTGACAACTCGATTGAGGCTGCGGAAACGCCGGACATGCCCGGAGGCGCCCTCTATGGCTGGCCTCCGCCAGCGGGCTTCCCGCCACCGGGTTCCTTATGGCTCTCGACGGTCGTGTCGCTGACCACCATTATGGGAAAGGTCGCGCGAGAGAGGAGCTCATTGACGGCCGAACCGAAGAGCTTGCGTGAGAGATTGGAGCGCTCAGCCCGCGAGACAACCATGTCCTCTATGGCCTTCTCCTCTGCGATCTTCAGGATCTCCTCCACGAAGTCACCCTTTCTCACCATGGTCTCACAGACTATGCCCAGGCCCCGAGCCCTCTCCTTTACCTCCTCGAGCTCCCTCCTGCCCCGGGATTCGTACTCCCGGTGGATTGTGGACTCCAGCTGGTCACTGACCTTGTCCCCGAGAAACCCTATGTCCACGATATGGTCCGCGATCGCATCGGGAACCTTCATGTCCATCACGAAAACCGCAAGCAGGGGCCTCTTCGAGGTCTGCACCATTGAGAGCGCGAGATCGATGGACCTGGGCGAGTGCCTCGATGGTGAGAGTACAAGCATAAGATGACCCATGCGCCGAACCTCCTATCAATAAACCCCTATCCACTTCCAGTAGTATTTGGCAACCAGTATAAACGTGGTGAGCGCCGTGAGGTTCATGATCACCCCGACCCTCAATGAGTCCCTCAGTCTGTGGTATCTCGCGGAATACGCGATCGCATTGGGTGGCGTTCCTATCGGCAACGAGAACGCCAGTCCCGCCGGAAGGGCGACCGCAAAGACCATCACCATCGGAGTTATTCCGGGCACTGTATCCCCGAGCTCGAAGGCGATCGGCAGCACCAGGGCGACCACCGCCGCATTGCTCATCGCCTCGGTGAGAATCATTGATACCACGGCGACGAATGCTATCAGCATGAAGGGATCCAGCGGCAATGATCCCAGGAGAGAGGTCACCATCCACTTGGCTGCCCCTGTCATCTGTAGGGCCGCCGCCAGGGCAATCGCACCTCCGTACATCAGGATCACGCCCCAGTTGACATATTTCTCGACATCAGTCCAGGACATGGCACCAAGCACGAATAGCGTGGAAGAGCCCAGTATAGCGATAGGCGCCAGCCCCACCCTCTCACCCAGGAAGATCCATGCCAGGATGGTCGAGAGCATAATGACCAGCACCTTGGTCTCTCTCGCCGAAATCGGTCCCAGGTCGCGCACCTTCCGCTCGATCAGTTCTCGCGCCTGCTTGACATCATCTATCTCGGGAGCGAAAACCTTGAACACCAGCAGATGGACCACCACCAGGAGAATGCCGGTGATGGGCCAGACGGCGATGATCCACCTGGAAAAGCTTATCGCCAGACCGTATTTCTCTCTGAGCAGGGCGATCGCCAGAGGGTTGCGGGCGCCTCCCAGGAGGGTCAGCACTCCCCCGATCACGCAGCCCCAGGCCATCGAAAGGAAGAGCGCCTTTCCGTAATTGCTGAACCTGGGCTCCAGGTTCAGGGCCAGGGCGATCTCAAGCACAATCGGAAACATCAGGGCCGCCACGGCATGCGCGGGCATCCACATGGCCATGAAGGCGCAGGAGAGAATGATACCCGAGAGCAGCATCCTGGGGCTGCCCTCGAAGCGCCTGAGAAACAGCAGCGACACCCTGACACTCAGGCCCGAGCTCATCATGGCAGCGGCAAGCATGAAGGCGCCCAGAATGAAGAACACCGCGCGATTGCCGAAAAGCGAGAAGGCCGTGGTAGCATCCAGGGCCCCAAATAGAGGCAGGAGCGCAATCGCCAGCAGACTGGTGACCGAGAGGGGCAGGGCGCCGGTAGTCCACAGAATGAAGCACATCGCGAAAACCGAGATCGCCGCCTGCCCCTCCTGGGACAGGCCCTCGGGCGGAGGCGAAACCAGAATGAACACCGTCACCACGATGGCAAGAATGAAAAACGGGGTCTTTATCTTGGGCATTCTACGCTCCACGCAGAGTTACAGTGGGGGCATATTAGCACAAGGGGTATCGGCGGTCAACACAAACGGAATCAACACAAACGGATCGACGTTACACCCAAATTCAAGAAAGGGGTCAGGTACCGGAATTTGAATTCAAATTCCGGTACCTGACCCCAAAATTGAATTTGCGGGGTGTGGCTAGCGGATCAGGACGATCTTGGTGCGCTGGCTGCCCGAGGCGGTCTTGACCTCGGCGAAGTAGACTCCGCTCGGCAGATCACGGCCTCTCGGGTCGAGCGCCTCCCAATCGAAGGAGGTCTCGCCCGCATCCACCATCGACCTGCTCACCACCCTGCCCTCCACACCGTAGAAGGTCACTTCCTTGGCGAGGCCCGCGGCACGGGAACCGAAGAGCACCTGCAAACGGCCCTTGGTCGGATTGGGCAGAACCCTTGAGATTATGCCTCCGTCCGCAACCGCCACATCGATCCCGGAGGATGAAGTGGTGATATCCGCGGTCGACCTCGGCTGCAGCCTGTAGCAGCAGGTATAGGGAGAAGACGTATCATACTGGGTCACGATGCCGACAATGTCTATCTCGCCACCGGGTTCGGGACTGCCCGGGATATCGGTGTCCGCGTCCAGGAAGAGCGTGCATTCACCGCTGCCGTCATCTATGGTCACAGACCCGTCGAAGCCCGCGTCCGGCCAGGTACCACCGGTTATGACGGTGCCCTCGACCCGCACCAGCGATCCTTCATAGACCTCACCGTTGACGTCGATATCGCCGGTGGTAATGAGCAGCGCCTCCGGCGGCGTCAGGCCCGTGGCCTCAACCGTGATGGCGGCGCTTGATATCCTGGTCAGGCCGGCGCTCTGGTCCACATAGCCGGTGACCGAAACGCTGTCACCCACGGAGAGAAACGGCACCTGAGTATTGCGGTCTACAACATTCACCCCGCCCGTGGCATCCTGCACGAACACATTATTGTCAACCGTGGAGAATACGCCGGTCGGAGCAGTTGCCAGACCCTTGATGGTGACCTGCGTGCCGTATAGCACCGGCCTGCCGTTGGCGTCGTCCGCATTGACAGAGGAAATGGCCGTCCAGGCCTGGTTGGTGCTTGTTACCCAGATGGGGCTGGACCACAGATAGTCCCCGTCCACCTGCTGGGCTCTCACCAGATAGTAGCTCTCACCGAACAGGGGAACATCGGTGGGATGCCAGCTGAATGAATCGGTGCCCGGAGACACGAAATCGATCTGCGTTCCGTTTCTCAGAAGCTCCACAGAGAGGAAGTCATTCCCGGCCCACATGGTGACGTCGAAGTGAAGCGTATCCGCCGAGGTATCGAAGATATCCCCCATCCAGCGCCCCTCGCACTGATAGAGAATCGCCATCCGGTCGCTCTTGGGATTCACTTCCACACCGAAGGTGCGCCTGTCCTTCATCGCGGACAGCACGGCTTCCCGCGTCAGCGTATCGGCGAGAACTCCGGTCAGGTAGATATCATCACCGCTGTTGGGATTGGGCTGATCGCCCCACATTCCATTGTGATTGTCCTGGTTGGCGGTGGCGCCGACATGCCAGCCCTTGGCAAGGGCCTCGAAGTACTCCGACTCATAGTTGTCGCCGCGCTGGCCATTGCGGATCTCACATCCCGACATCGCGGAGTCGCCGGTGACCGAATAGGCGAAGTGGTGGAACTGAGCATCCGAGCCCGTACCGCCCGAGTAGTAGGGATGGTTGAAGGCGGCGAAGAGCTTCTTTGACTGGATACGGTCATAATGGCCGGCGATCCAGGCATAGGTACCGGCCAGGTTGTACCTGTAATCGTCCCCCCCATTGTCATACTGGGGAATCAGGCTGGTCGATTCATAGAAGTTCATGTGGCCGAAGGCCCCGGTGCGGGTCGTGCTCAGGCTGCCGTGCTCCTGGCCCGCCAGCGCCACGAACACGCCGTCCTGGTTGTAGGAATCGGCCGTGCTCTTGAGGCTGGTCCACTCAGAGCTCGAGAGCCAATGTGTATGATCGGTGATGGCCTGAATGTCCACCTGGGCGCTGTCCCGAGCATAGGCATAGGCTTCCGAGGGCGTGCCGGTGCCATCTGAATAGCTGGTATGGGAATGCATATTACCGTAATAAACATTGTAGGCAGAAGTCTGCCCGGAAAGAAGGAGCAGGCATGCCGCCGTCGCGACTATGATTGTTCTCATAGTGTTTACCTCGCTTCCGTGTCCCCTTCTATTATACCACAATTGGTGATTCATTTCTATGCCTTACAACCCACCAATAGGATTCAGGAAGCGGTGAAAAGGATGCACCGAAAGAAAAAGGGGCCTTCCCTCAAGGAAGGCCCCAATCTACTTCAGTGAATCAGTACTACCGGAACAGCGCCTTGATCTGACCCCAGTCGGTCGGCTCGGTCGCCGATGCGGAGGTGTCAAAGTCCGGGAACACCACGGCTGCATAAGCCGGAATGTCGACGGTCACAAGGTCGCACCACATGTCGGTGAGACAGGTGTCGCACGTCGAAGGCGTGCTGTAGATACGAGCCTCGATCTCAAGAGCATCGCCCGCATTCGGCGGCGCGTAAGTCCAGATATGCTCAGTGATTCCCCAGCCCAGGCCGTCCGTGTAATCGGACGGACCGCTGGCGCTACCCGTGTAAGTACCCGGGCAGTCGGGGCATCCCTGTGCATCCGAATAGTGGCCCCAGATTCTCCAGGACGGTGACGCGCCCGGGGTTATGTCATAGCCCCAGAAGCTCGCGTAGACCTGGTCATCCTGCTGAAGCCCCGTGATGCAGGCCACAAAGCACTGCGGAGTGCTGTAGTGCGGCGACTCCTGAGCATGCAGGTAATACATGCCGTCATAGGCGCCCGGGCAGCTGTAAGGATTGGTCGGAAGGCCATCCTGCCCGTTCTGCATACCGGTCACGACCTCGGTCAATGACACGTTCCCGTAGGTACCGAGGACTGTCCCGAAATTGTCCTCCCAGCTGTAGGTATAGACCACAGCGTGGGCACTTGAAGCTGCGAATAACATCACAGCCGCTACCAAGAGCAACTTCTTCATCTCTACTGCCTCCTTCCGAGGTTTCCCTCTACAAATCCTGGTTGAGTGCACTCTGCCGGGCCCCTCCCTGAGCCCAACGCTTCTTACTTCTCATTGCCAACCCAACCACCCCACACCAAAAAGGTCGCTCTGCGTTGATCACCTCCCTCTTGTTTGAGTTAGCGTGAAACAACCACTTTACTTATCACGGAACCCTTCCCCGTTTCAAGCTTGAAGAAGTAGATTCCCGACGTGACCTTGTTGCCTACATGATTGGTGCCGTCCCAGTGGACATTGTGCTCTCCGGCAGCGATATTGCCGTCCACAAGGGTCTCGACCATCTGTCCCTGGGTATTGTAGACCCTTATCGAGGTCCGGCCCGAATTCGGAAGCGCGAACTTCACATTGCTGGTCAGGTTCATCGGATTGGGCGTAACCACCAGGGCCAGCCGGGCCGGGATACCGGTCGGATCATCCACGCCCACCCAGGTGGGATCATGAATATCATCGATGTCCCTGGGCAATACGTTATAGGACTTGTAGGAATAGCCTATGATGCCGTGGACGTCCACGAAAGTACCGGGCACCGGCGTATACGGCAGATACTGGGGATCGCCCACCCTGCAGGTGTCGGCGTCATTGCCCGTGTTGGTAATGTGCCAGACGCCGAAGTCCGCCGGGAAGTAAGCGATGATCTCGGCATCCCTCACAGACATCAGGACACCCTCCCACTGCTCGGAGTCGACCGTGGCCGATGACTGGGGATATGCCTCGGGAATCGTGTTTCCGGACGAGTGGACGGTGAGCGCCTCCGCGAATGGCATACTTATCTCGGTCTCGTTGAAGTACTCGTCAACATAACCGGAAACTGTCACACTGTCGCCCCGGGCAACGCTGACGGGGGTGTAACCATTGTAGATCTTGACACCCCTGTAAGCTGGGTCCTCGGCTCCGGAATAGGAGTTCTGGAGGAAGAAGTAGTACGGGTTGTCGCCGGCCCCCGCGGTCACGATCCCGGAGAGATTGACAGGCTCATAATCCCTTGCAAAGAGCGAGCTGTCTCCGTCAGATGCGAAGGTCGACTGGACTTCATAGATTGTGTGCTCGCCGACCCGGAACTTGTAGGTGTAGCCGTCGGGGGTGTTGACCCTTATGCCCGAGCTGTCCTTGGCGCCAACATAGTAGTAGACAATCGTATGATCGACCGGGAAGGGGCCTATGTCACCCGCATAAGTGCTGTCATTAACGACCGACATCAGGGTGCTGTCGAAGACCGCGCCGCCGTCGGTATTGTAATAGGCATACACATACTCAATCGGGAAGCCGGTGTTCACCCAGGCGCTTACCGTGACCGCATCGGTGGTGGAGGGAGCATGCGGCGTGTAACGCACGTGGCTCAACGTCAGGGCGCCGACTATGTCGTCATTGCCCCTGGGCTGCAGCTTGTACTCAGAGTAAGAGTAATCGACTATGCCCCAGACAGACTCGATGGTGTGCCCGGTCTTGGGCTGATAAGCATAATAGGCCAGATCATCAACATTGCAGGGGCCCGAACCATCGTTTATCTCCCACTCGCCATAGCCCAGGTCGCCATTGGTGACGGTCACTGAATCCACTCTCACCAGCACGCCTTCCCATTGCTCGGCGAACGGCGAGGTCACATTGATATCGGATGTCGGGACAAGCGTTTCATATACCGGGTGTCCGCTGCTGACCTCCTGGTAGCAGTTGGTATCAAACAGATACAGCTCGGTCAGATTGTAGTACTCCTGGACCCGGCCCGAGAGTATGACGCTGTCACCCACCGCGGCCGGCACCGAAGAGGACGGGTCAAAGACGTGAATACCCGACCAGAAACCGTCACCCTGCTGGACGACGAACTGGTTGTCGAAGTAGGTGCCCCTGGCGGCCGTCACCACACCCGTTATGTTCTTGACCTGTCCCGCCACATAAGAAGAGTCGTCGCCGAAGCTGACTTCCTGGATGACGCTGATCGGGGTCAGTCCCACCGAGTAGCCATAGGGATTGGACCGCGCGTCCGCCGGGTAGACACCCGTAACATTCAGGTCATCGGAGGCCCAGACATAGAACTTGCCCTGGGTCTGGTCCGGGGCGGCAGGAAGATCAACCGTATAAAGACTGTCTTCAACCATGTCCTGGTTCATGTCGAGCGTGTCCCAGGCCGCCGCGCCCTGCTTGTAGATACACTTGACCCACTGGACGCCGTCCGCGACCTCGGTGACATAGACGGAAATCGTAACGGGATCGCTTGGACCTGGAACGCAGGGACTGTATGACAGGCCGAAGATATTGGGCGGAATTCCATTCACGTTCTGCTGGCCCGGCGTGGGGGCTTCCCAGAGGAAGTCATTGGCGGAATTGTCCGTATCATCACTGGTGTCAAGCCTTCCAAGGCTCAGGCCCTCGTCCGGGTATGACGGAAAAGCGTCATTGTCTGAGGCGCCCACTCCGGTGCACTGGTCACCGGTACAGCTTGAATACCTGTATTCCATCTCGTCGATAATCGTGCCGCCGATGCTGGTCGAGAGATAGAGAGCCTCATACCTGTTATAGGTGCCGCCACAGGATTTCGAATAGTCGCTGACACCCGGAATCAGTCTCAGCTGATCATCATGGGCCGCGTCGAGACTGTCCAGGATC
>JASFOL010000043.1:0-7649 GCA_050116545.1 bacterium
CCTCCTGCTGCCATCCCTTGCAGGAGAGCTCGGCGCCCCGCGGCGCCCTCACCGCCCTCTTGGTTTTGCGTGATTCGTTCAAGTCTCAAGCCCCTGTCTGAAGGTGATCGCCGGTTTGGTCTATTGCCCGAGGATCGCGCCTATGACGACTCCTCGCTCATGACACCCTTGACCTTCTTCATGGCACAGAACTCACCGCACATCGTGCAGAGCTCAGAGTCCTCAGGCTGGGAACTGTCCCTCAGCTCCCTGGCCCTCTTCGGGTCCAGCGCCAGCTGGAGCATCTTGTCCCAGTCAAGCGCCTTCCGGGCCTTTGACATCGCTATGTCCCATTCATAGGCGCCGGGTACCTTCTTGACTATGTCCGCGGCATGCGCGGCCACCCTTGTGGCCACCACGCCCTCCCTGACATCCCTTGCGTCCGGGAGCCGGAGATGCTCCGATGGGGTGACATAGCAGAGGAAGTCCGCTCCCGCCGCTGCGGCGACGGCCCCGCCTATGGCGCCGGCCACGTGATCATAGCCTGCGCTTATGTCGGTGACCAGCGGGCCCAGAACATAAAACGGCGCCCCACCGCACATCTTTTTCTCCATCACGATATTGGCCTCGACCTCATTGAGAGGGACATGCCCGGGGCCTTCCACCATCACCTGGACGCCCGCGGCCCTCGCGCGCGCTACCAGCTCGCCCAGGGCCACCAGCTCGGCCACCTGCGGCAGGTCGGTAGCGTCTGCCAGGCAACCCGGTCTCAGACCGTCACCCAGACTCAGGGTAGCGTCGTAGTGGCGCGACATCTCGAGCAGGCGGTCATAACTCTCGTAGAGGGGGTTCTCCCGTTTATTGTAGTGCATCCACTCGAACATAAAGGAACCGCCCCGGCTGACGATATCGGTCAGGCGCCCCGACTTCCGGAGTCTCTCTATGACGGCGCGGGTCACCCCGCAATGAACCGTGATGAAGTCGATGCCCGACTTGAGATGGTCCTCGATGGTTCCGAATATCTCGTCCACGGTCATCTCGACCATCGGTTTCCTGGAATTGCGAGCCCGTATCGCGGCCTCATAGATAGGCACGGTGCCGATCGGGACGGTTGACGCCTCGAGAATGGCCTCTCTTATGGCGGTGATGTCCCCGCCGGTGCTCAAGTCCATCACCGTGTCCGCGCCGGCATCGATCGCGGCCTCGAGCTTCTCCAGCTCGCCCTCGAGGCTGGATGCGTCAGATGAGCTGCCCAGGTTGGCATTGACCTTGGTGGAAAGGCCTGCCCCTATCCCGACCGCGTATTTTCCCCTTCTTCCCACATTCACGGGAATCACAATGGTCCCGCTCTTCAGTCCTTCGACGATGAACTCGACCGGCCGCTTCTCTTTCTCCGCAACCGCCCGCATTTCATCCGTGATCTTACCGTTTCTGGCCGATTCTACCTGTGTCATGGCTATCCTCCGTGCCTCAATATACCCTACCCGGCCGAAACAAGTCAAGCCAGCCCGGCGGCATCAGCATGCCCGCCACCGAACCCAAATTCAAGAAAGGGGTCAGGTACCGATTCTTGAATTTGCCGGCAAATTCAAGAATCGGTACCTGACCCCAAATTTGAATTTGGTTGGATTCGCGGCTATGGGCGTTTAGAAGGACTGCGTGAGCGCGAAGTGCATCCTGGCGTCAGAGAAGGTGTCGCCGCGGCCAAGCGCGATCTCGAGGCTGAACAGACCCGTGCGGGCGCCTCCCATGAACCCGAAGCCATAGCCAAGGGGCGGCGCCGTGAGGTCTCCGAAGTCATGCGACTCGTCTTCGATGGTCGCCACGTCCAGGAAGGCGTATATCCTCGAGTTCCGGCTCAGAACCCGCCTGATCTCCAGCGTTCCAACCAGGGCTTGCTCCACTACGAACCACTCTTCGGGATAGCCCCTGATGCTTCGCATCCCTCCGATCCGGACCAGATGCGACACCGGAACTTCGCCCTCGCCTGAGAACACTCCCCGGTAAAGGAGACGGAAGGCCGGCACCACGAATCGCGCGTCCGCGACATATCTGGCGTCGATGTCCAGCCCCGTCAGGGTCCGGTCCACGGATGATTCTTCCTCATAGCTCAGCTGCGACAACTCATTGCGCAAGGAAGCGTACAGCCCGGACCGGGGATTGACGGGCCGGTCACGCCCTTCGTATCTGAAGGTGAATGAGACCCCCCGTTCATTGAAGTCACCATCACCGCCTTCCAGGGTCCGGTCCTTGGTCGAACCCAGGAACCCCCCGGCTCCGAGTTCAAGCCGCCGCTCGCCGGTGAAGGCCAGGCCGAGTTCAAGCCGCCGCCGGGCGAAGGAAGTTTCCACCACGTCCGAGAAGACCTCGAAGAGGCCGGACACCGGCCAGCCCAGTATGCGCGGCTCCCTGTAATCTATACTCCAGTTCAGTCTGTCCTCGCCGGGCTTGTTCCATAATACCCTGAGCCGCCGCAGGGTCCCGGCTATGTTCTTGAGCTCCAGGTGAAGCGAGCCGACCAGCTTATTGGCTTCCGCGGACGGCGCATAGGCGACCATTCCCTCGAAGAGGCTGTTCCGGGCTTCGATGACATCATATGTGAGCGATATGGTGGTGTCGGTGATGTCGAATCTCATCTCGGGCTCGGATACATCTTCGAAGATGCCGAGGGCCAGCAGCGAAGCCCGAGCGTCATCCGCCTTCTTGCCATCATAGGTCTCGCCCGGGACCAGGCCAGTCTCGCGCTGGACCACGTCCGGCCTGGTGCCCTTAAGCCCCCTGAAACTCACGTCACCGATGGTCGAGCGCGGGCCCTCATCCACCCTGAGACCGATGCTGACCCAGCCCTCGCCCGTAGAGATGAGATCCGGCTGGACAGTTGTGAAGGGATAGCCCAGTCCATCATAGATGTGGAGCAGCTCCGAGATCCCCTGCTCCAGGCCGGCCCCGCTGAAGGGCCTGCCGACCTGCCGGTCGAAGACGGCCTCCAGACCTGCGGAGTCGCTGGCCGTGGCCCCCCGGACCGTGACATCCTTGAGGCTGGCCTGCATCCCTTCGGTGATGGAGATCCGGACCGTGTCGCCACCGGCATCGGGCCCCAGGCAGCTTATCTTCACATCGAAGTAACCGTTTTCCCAGTAGCGGTCCGCCACGGCTTCGCACATGGCATCGACGCAGACGGAGTCCAGCCCGGCGCATGCAATGCCACGGGCCGACTCGACTATGTCCTCTGAGCCTATGCCGGAATTGCCCTCGACCGCAAACTCCACCGCACCTGCCGGCGCCATCCCTGAGGCCGCCATCAAGAGCGCGGCGAGAGTCAGAGCCTTCATCGCCGGAGCAGTCGCCGCCGCCAAGCTTGAGAGCATAGCCCGGGCGGGATGCGGCTGCCGGCCTTTGCCGTTCAGAGTCCGGAGGATCGCCATACCTTTAGAAGGTCGCGGTCAGGGATGCTCTCAGGTTGTGAACCGGCGGGAGCCCCTCGAGTTTGCGCCCCGAGTACTGGAGCGAGAGTGAAGTGTATTTGCCCTGCCGCATATTCACCCTTGAATCCCAGTCCATCGAATCCCGGGGAGGAACGCTTACGATCACCGTCGAGGTCGACCTGAGTATCTTCCTCAGGCCCAGGCTTCCGTCCCAGCGGAGCGGCCCGGCGAAGAAGGTGAAGCCCGGGGATACCCTTGTCTCCAGGGTAGCCGAGACCGGCTCGGTCTCGTTCTGGCTGAGGATCTCAAAACTGATCTTGCTTCTCAAGTTGGAGCGTATGCTGCGCTCGGCATTGAGCCTGGCCATCCACAGGGTCCGGTCGGGATTGGTTTCGCCCGTGGGCATCACTATCTGCGACCTGGTGGAGGCCACCCTGCCCTCGAGCCCGAGGCTGGTGCTCCTGAGCGCGCTGCTCATCACCTTGGCTGAGACCTCTCCGTTTGTCCGGCGCTCGCTTCTCTCGGCGTCCCGGCTGTCCAGGGTCCGGGTTCCGCGCGCAGTCAGGGAAACCGAGAGAGCCCGGCTGGCCTGGAAGAGTATCTCCTGCACGAGATTCACCCTGCCCATCCTCACGTCCGGGCCGTCGACCACGTGAGAGGGACTGAGCAGCGCCACCCTGCCTATCATCGGGCTCGATGTCTCTCCCTCGATGTCCAGCCCGGTCCGCGCCGAGAGCGATTTTCCCGGCAGGACCTTTCCCTTTCGCCCAAGTTCGACCATGACATTGGCCCTGACGCTGGTCACGGGCTCCGTTCCGTTCTCGAAACGGCTGAGCACATAGTCGCCGATGCCGGGCGTATAGAACCCGAGACTGTCATAATCCCCGCCGAAGTCGCTTTTGACCAGTTTGTGGCCATAGACCGGGCTCAGGGTATTGGCCAGCCGGTAGTCCACCGAAACCCGGCTCAGCGCCATCAGGTCCCTCAGATTCATGTGAAGTTCAGCTCCGGTGGTGCGCCTGTCACTCAGCCCGGTGGCCTCGGCATAGTCCATGCTGCGTTGCGAAAAGGCGCCCCGGACCGAAAAGGACTTCCCCATATTGGACTCAAACCTGAGTGAGCCTTCGAGGATCGATGCATAATCGCTCCAGCCACCACCGAGATCCCTGTCCTCCATCCCGCTCGAGACCGTGAAGTTCAGGGACCCGTACCGGCCTGACATGCTGAGGTCCGAGTGATACTCTGTCCGCCTGACCGAGGTGCTGTCCCTGAGCTTCAGGCGCGCCTCATAGGATCGCCCTATTCCCAGCCGCATGAACTTGACCGGCAGCCTTATTCCGATGCTGTTTCGCTCATTGCCCCGGGTGGCATCGCCGCCTTCCATGGTCGACTGCTCGGCGGATGCCTTCAGCCCCAGCTTCTCGCTTCCCAGGTCGAAGACTCCGCCGTATCTCCTGGAACGGCCATCCGGCGTGTCCAGGGTCCCAAGGTCGATCGAGGCACTGACCGCATCGCCCAGCGAGTAGTCAATACCCACCTGGTCCGATTCTTCGAAACCGTCATCCGGTTCCTGGGCCCATACCTCGAGGAAGTCCGGCCTTCGTATTCTGTCAAACCCTATGTAGTTCTCGCCGATTGAACGGCGCATGACGCTCATGTCCAATGTGCCGAGGTCCCGGTCGCCGATGCTCGGCAGGCTTGAGGCTGCCTTGAGCTCGACAGCGTACGCCTGGTCCTGCTCGAGGTTCCATTCCCCCTCGGCATCCTTGCAGTGTCCTCTGGACCGGGCGAACTCTGTAGATATGTCCAGCCAGTCCACCGGCCGGGTATTGGCATTCAGGTGAACCACCCTTGAGGTCAGCTTCGGAGAGACCCTGATCATGGCGACATAATCGCCCTGGCCCGTGTAGAGGTATATGTACCGCGCGTCCTCCTCTGAATAGGCCTGGGTATATGAACCTTCGCCCTCGCCCACCTGTGAGAACTTGACACGGTAGTCCCCACTCCCCTCTCCCACGAACTCATAGTAGGCCAGGGTATCCAGGTCTATCTTGATATAGGCGCCTTTCCCCACGCCGACATACTCGCCCCCGTCCACCCACTGCCCACCGTCCGAGGCCAGGATCGCCGTGCCGTTCGTCCCATCCACCAGCGGCGAGCCGGCGGTTGCGGAATAGCCTTCATTGACGAAGCTGACCGCGAGCGCGCTCCGGGACCCGATGGCCAGGTCGGTCTTGCCGAAATAGAACTGCCTGTCATCATCAGAGTTGATGGCTTCATAATCCACCACGATCCTTGCCTGGTCCCGTATCATGTGTCTCGGGCTGAATTGTATCTCGCTCAGGTTATAGTCGATCGTGTAGTCGGCGTTGACCCCGCGGGTCATCGACTGTCCGTCCACCCACACCCGTTCGCTGCCCTTTACCACCTCGGCCCTCTGTCCGTCTCCGGCGAAGATCACATATGGCCCGGATATGCCTTCGCTGCCTTCCATTTCCACGGATTCATACTGGCTCCTGGAGGCTGCTCCCGAGAGCAACAGTCCATTGGAACCGCGGGAGGCCTGCGCTATGAAGCCCGTCATATTCCTCCTCAGACTCAGAAGCTGGCCCGGGGCCTCCGCTATCTCTATGTCCCCCACCCTTGCGAGTCCGCTGTTCGACCTCACTTCCATGAAGACCCTGTCCATGTCCTTGAGCCTGGTGGTCGAGGTCATACCGCCGAAAGAGGCGTCCCCGTCGGAGAGGACTCCCCTGATCTCCACCGACTCGCCGATTTTGCCTCCCAGGTTGAGGTTCAAAGACTGGTTGATCTTGACATCCTGGAGGCTGCCGGTCTCCATGCTTATTGTCTTGAATCCCGAAGCCTTGAGTTCATAGTCACGCCTATCTTCGATCGCCACGGGCGCAGGCTCGGCAGCGCACACCAGGCTGCGCCTCTCACGATCGATCGATCTCAGGCTATAGCTGGGCTTGAGCTTGACCGGGAAGACCGAGTACCTGATAAGCAGGCTGTCCCCCGGGCTTATGCCGCCCCGTATATAGACAATGCCCTGGGAGTAGTCCATCCAGTAGCGGTCCCCGCGCTCCGCCAGTTCGCCTCCGATATAGACCGTATCGCTGGAAGCGACAATCAGGCGCCCGGAAAGATGCGCAGTGTACATGGGAGTCCTGGACGCGTGGAAGACCTCCTCGCGCGCGCAGGTGACACTCGACCCGCCACTTCCCGCCTGAAGAGCCAGAGGCAGGAACAAGGCCAGAGCAAAAGCCCATGCCAGCTTATTCAGCCTTCTGCATTCCAAACCTGAACACCTCTATCGTCATTCCTTCCGTGTCGGCAATGCAGATCGTGCCGTCGTCACGAACGTCCATGAACGCGGGAGCCTCCAGGATCCCCCCGCCGAAGACACCGGCGAACTTCCCGCCCCTGGTGAAAACGGCGACCAGGCCCAGCTCGATGTCGGATACGAGTATGTGATCAACGCTCACGGCCAGCCCGAAAGGGCTCTTGAAATCGAAACCATACAGCTGCCCGAGGACATCCCCCACCGGGCTCAGGATCAGCACCTTCTTCATCGACGCATCGGTCACCAGCACCCGGTCGTCGGCCATCACCAGGCAGTCAACCGGGTATGAGTTCTCGCCCTTTTCCGAGAGCAGGCAGTCGATGGATTGGGCCTGAGTATTGAGGTCGGCGATCCGGACCATGCCGGGAAAGCCCAGAGCTGCGTACAGCTTGCCCGCGGGTCCGGGGCCCAGGCCCGCGATCCCGTCCCCGATGTCGGTGTAAGAGGCAACCTCTCCCCATCTGTCAAGGGTGAGCACCGCACCGCCCGATTGCTCTGAAACCAGCAGATCACCATTCCCGTCCAGCTCAATATCGACGAACCGGCAGCCGTCGATCTCAGCCGGACACTCAGAGAACAAGTCGAACCTGTCAAGCGACCTGGGCAAGATAAACACCTGCGAATTGTCGGAATCCACGACAAAGAGCTCGCCGAGCAGGCCGAAACTCACACCCAGAGGGGAAAAGTCGAAGCCTGTGATCGGGTCCCTGCAAGGAATCGAACCAACGTGCACCGCAGCAAGTTCACGCGGCCCGGCTATCCTGACCGACGTCGATGCCCGATCGGCATCCGTGGGACGGCATGAGTCGCCGGCAGAGCCGGAATCGAGGGAGTCACCAGATTCAGGAGCTGCAATCCTGCCGCCGGAATCAACGGACTCAAAAACGGCAGCGCTGTCG